>JBBIUD010000046.1:0-9666 GCA_037440485.1 Chlorobiota bacterium | reverse complement strand
CTTCGGTGGCTTGATGGATCAGGGGCGCTTAGCAATCGTGCAAGATGTCGGCTACGACAACCCTAATCTCTCCCATTTTCGCTCCACCGATATTTGGCTATCAGGGATAAATTCATCGGACCCTTTCGTTCGACTCAACGAAGGATGGATCGGTCGCTTTTTTGCTCGTGTACTACCGGATTTTCCCGAAGTACTGCCGGCGCATCCTCTCTGTGTGCAGATTGGCGGCACGCTCTCGCTTTTGTTCCAATCGTCCAAAGGAGACGTCGGGATTGCGCTATCAGACCCGCAGAAGTTTTTCGAACTTGGGCGCGGTTCCACCCCCGACGAAGAACCACTGCCAGAGCTTGATGCATTCGCACGGGAGTTCAATTACATTCGATCGGTTGCTGCCCAAGCTGACCAGTATTCCCAAGCAGTGCTCGATGCCTACACCCGCGGACGCACAACCGTGGACTACGGCTCCCGCGGTTTGCCCGCACAACTGGGCATGATTGCTCGATTGATTTCGGGTGGACTCAAAACAAAGGTGTACCTGTGCTACTTGGGTGGCTTCGATACTCATGTCCAGCAACAAGAAGCCGACGATGTGACCGCCGGTGTACACCCGTCCCTGCTGGAGCAACTGGCTAATGGAGTGAGCATGTTCATGCAGGATGCCTTGCAACAGGGTTTTGCCAAGCGTGTCGTCGGTATCACGATTTCTGAGTTCGGTCGTCGCCCCTACGAGAACGGGTCGCGTGGAACAGACCATGGTGCCGCTGGTGTGCAATTTGTGTTCGGTGACGGCGAGAGTATTCGCTCCTCCCGATTTGGGACCGCACCGAACTTGGAGGAGCTTGACTCTAACGGCGACCTGATCTACCAAAACGATTACCGCCGCCTCTACGCCGATATTCTGCTCAACTGGTTCGACGCCACCCCAGAGGATACTGCGGCTATTCTCGGTGATCGTATCGCACCGCTTAACGTTATCAAACGGCGGTCGGTAGCCAGCGTCTCGCCTCTTGAGCCGTCGGCTGATGCGCTCATGGTCGCACCGAATCCTGTTGTGCAGCACGGCGAGATTGTTGTTCGGCTGCGCAGATTATCGCCAGTGACCGTGGAGCTCTACAACCTGCGTGGGCAGTTCGTCGCCGAGATATACAGTGGATTGTTGCCGGATGGTACCAGCCGACTCCCGCTCCCCTCATTACCACGAGGCAACTACCTGGTTCAATTCCGCAGCAGTGAGCATATACTCCACACGAGCTTTGCTGTTGGGATGTAATGCTGAACTTGGTTCAGCATCTGTTTGGCTCCCCAGCAGTCATGCTGAACTCGTTTCAGCATCTGATTGCCTCTCCTCGCGTCATGCTGAACTTGGTTCAGCATCCAGAGACCCTGAAACAAGTTCAGGGTGACGGTGTGGATGTGCTGCAGTGTGCAGATGATCACGATGCCCGTACCACAAGGACATCAGCAACAGGCAGCCGATTGCCATCCTCCTCGCGTGAGTGGACTGCAATAACTTCCCATCCCTCTTGACGCACAATCTGCAGCGCTTTTTCGACGCTTAGCTCTCCATGCTCAGTATCCCCGATTAAGCATGCAAGGTTTGCAGTGCGTACTCGCGGGCAGCGCAGAATGTCTGTTACCAATTCCCCATCCGACGGACGGCTCAGCCAAACAGCGATCACCTCGTCCTCCTGACAAAACACCTCAACTGCAGAGTCGAGACGCGTTCCAACGATCGGCAACGCTTTCTCTGGCAAAAGTACTTCATCGCGAATGCTAATTGCTGACCGCGAGAGTATCCACTCCTCATCGGTCATGCTACAGTATCGAAGCTGCTCCCAAACCTGTTCATTGGGTTCGAACGTGACAATACGCTCAGAGTAGCCACACTGACGGAGCATCACACCGACCGCACAGCTTCCGGGATGAATATCGAAGACGGTTTCAATAGCAGCACTATGGAGAACATCACCGACAAGCGCATTCCGGCTCTGCACCTCCGATGGCGTATGTGGGCGAGCCCGGCGCATGCGAAAGCGGCGTCCAACAGGAGACAAACGGTATTGCGTTGGTATGCGTGACATAGACTTGGCGTATCCCAAAATCATAGAGTCTTTCCTCATGGTGCAATACACGTGCCAAGTGCCGATGATTCAATTTTGCCGAGCACTTATCGTCCTATCACCGGCTGTTCTATCGCATCGCAGGTGCCCATGATACGAGCGCTTATAGCCGATGACCACCCCATCATGCGGGAAGGGCTGAAGTTGTTTTTGATCTGCAACATGGATATCGAGGTTGACGAAGTCTCCAGCGGTCAGGAGGCGGTTGAATACGTTCGCACACACGATGACCTCGACATTCTCATTCTCGACATCTCGATGCCGGGCATGGATGGATTGGAAACGCTTCGCGTGGTTCAACAAATCAAGCCGTCGCTGCCTGTTCTTATCCTGAGCGCGTATTCGGAAGACCAGTATGCTCTTCGGGCATTGCGCGGCGGAGCGCGTGGCTACCTGATGAAGACCTCAGCAACTGAAGAGCTTGTCGAAGCAGTCCAGCGCATCGTTGACGGCGGAACATACTTGAGTCCAAGCATTGCCCAGCGCGTCACTGCGCAGCTCCGCGGAGAAGATACCCTACCGCATCACCTTCTCTCAGAGCGAGAATTCGAAGTAATGCGAAAAATTGCCTCCGGAAAAACGCTCACCCAAATAAGCAACGAACTCAAGCTTAGCATCAAGACCGTGAGCACCTACCGAAGCCGGATTCTCGAAAAAATGAAACTCCGCGATAATGCCGACATCACCCAGTACGTTCTCCGTCATGGGCTACTGAGCGATGCTGTTTGAATCAGCGGGGTGGGGGACGCATCCGTGCTGACGCTTGGCGTCGTCAATTCTCGATAGTGCCGAAAAAGCTCGGCGCAGATATAGTGCCACTGGTATCGTTCAGCATCCAGACGCGCGCGATACCGCCACAGGAGCCGCCGCTCTGCCGGGAATGCTGCGATAGTCGCAACTGCGTCTGCAAAGCCAGCCGCATCGTGTGGTGCAATGCGATACCCCGTCGCGGCATGGCGAACTAACTCCGATGAACCAGGGCTGTCGGCAACCACACACGGTAACCCAGATGCTAACGCTTCGAGTGTCACATTGCCGAACGTTTCAGTATCCGACGGAAAGATAAACACATCACTGGACGCATACGCCTGCGCAAGTTCTACACCAGACCGGTAGCCAAGCATTCGCGCATCCGGCATCAGCCGGCGCAGCGTCTGCTCGATCGGACCAGTGCCAACGATGACCATGACAAATCGCCGCCGATCGAGCCGGTTCCACATCTCAACCAATACACGAAGATTTTTCTCCCAAACAAGTCGCCCGACGTAGAGTAACACGCATTGATGTTCGCTGATGCCGAGACGTTGTCGCCAGTGTTTCGACGCCTGCCCTGGATGAAACAGTCGTGTATCAGTTCCATGTGGTAGATAGTCGGCGTGGTCTATTCCTTGCTGCCGGAGCTCATCGCGGAGAATACGCGATGGTACAAGAACACAATCACACCGGCGATAAAAATCTACCAGCGACTTTTCGAGCAATGGTCGTAGCATGCCGACCCGATGGTGGCGCAAGTAGCTGGGGAAATGTGTGTGATATGTTGCCAGCACCGGGATATCTTTCCGCCGTGCAAATCGCAGTGCAGCGCGTCCTAACGGGCATGGCGTGTGCAAATGAAATAGTGCCGGCTCGATGCCAACGTGCGCGATGGCGTGCTCTATGCGCCTGTATCCGCCCAAGAATAGCTTGTAATCTCGATAGACCGGCAGCCGTAGTGCAGGCATTTCCACCATTGGAAATCGTAACGCTTCGTGACGATCAGCAACAGCGGTCAGCACTGCTGCCTCCCATCCTGCTGCTCGGTGACGCTCCAGGTACTCGTAGAGGACTCGCGTGACGCCATCCTGACCGCGCTGCGCTGTCCCGGCTACATGGTAAACAACCATCGGGCCTAAACGGGTGATGGAACACAGGCAAAACTGCCTTCACACGAGTATCCAACTATTGCATCAACATCAGCACAGTTTTATTTCACATGAACTTCTGGAAAAATGCTATCTTGCATTGCGACAGTCGAATATTCACCAAAGCGTAACGATGAAGCGCGCAGTTTCGTTTTTTCTCCTTGCATCCTTTGCCGCTGCTCAATCAGTTGATGCACTCATCGAGCGCCAACTCAGCACACTGCTGCCAATCTACCGGCAGGTCCACGCTAATCCAGAACTATCCTACACCGAATCACAAACATCGGCACTCATTGCCGAGCATCTCCGCCGGGCTGGGTATAGCGTCATCGAACGCGTCGGCAAATACACCGATTCCAGCTTGCAGTGCTACGGCGTCGTCGGAGTGTTACGCAACGGCAACGGACCCACGCTCCTTATCCGCGCCGACATGGACGCACTTCCAGTCGAAGAAAAAACTGGTCTGCCCTATGCCAGCACACGCGTTCAGCGCTCCGAGCGTGGCGAGGCAGTACCAGTCATGCACGCCTGCGGACACGACATACACGTCACAACGCTCATTGGTGTTGGCACTATCATGGCACAGCTCCGCAATCAATGGCGGGGCACGTTGATTTTAGTCGGACAGCCTGCCGAAGAGCGGGGCGCCGGGGCGCGTGCACTGCTGGCAGATAGTCTCTATCAGCGCGTTGGGCGACCGGACTTTGTCATCGGCTTACACGTAGATGCTGAACATCCTGCCGGCACTGTTGGTGTTGCGGCTGGACCAACAACTGCAAGCGTGGACATGATTGATGTAACGATTCGTGGTGTTGGTGGTCACGGTGCCTATCCACACACAACAAAAGACCCCATTGTTATGGCAGCCGAATTTGTAATGGCACTGCAAACAATTGTGTCGCGCGAGATTCCACCCCGCGAGCCAGCAGTTGTCACCGTCGGTTCGATTTGCGGTGGTACCAAACACAACATCATCCCCGATCAGGTGGAACTGCAACTGACTGTCCGCACCTACAATGAGCGCATTCGCCAGCAGATTATTTCGGCAATTGGCACAAAAGCATACGGAATTGCGCGCGGAGCAGCCGTGCCGCTCGATCGGATGCCGACCGTTCATGTGCGCCCAGAGGAACACACGCCACCGCAACACAACGATACCGCACTGGCACAGCGGCTTGATGCAGTGTTCGCTCGGGTCTTCGGCGCGCAGAATGTCTATCGCCCAGAGCCAACAATGGGCGGTGAAGATTTTGCCTACTATCGTTTGGACGGTCAGATACCATCGTGCTTTTTCCGCGTTGGTGCTGTTAGTCCGGCGACCTACCAGAATGCACGTGCAGCAGGAGAGCAGCTTCCTTCGCTTCATTCCTCCCGCTTTGCGCCGGATGCTGAGCCAACGCTGCGAACTGCTCTTCGGGCAATGACACACGCCGCACTCGAACTGCTCCGGCGCTAAAAAAAGCGCGTCCCTGCCGACCGATTCGACAGGGACGCCACCACTAACGGCTGCGGTCTGCAGGGATGGGACGGCTTAGTAATCCATCCCGCCGCCGTGCATGTGCGGAGCGTTCTGCTTTTCCGGCTCTGGCTTTTCGACGATGGTTGCTTCGGTCGTCAGCAACAGCGACGCAACCGATGCAGCATTTTCGAGTGCAACACGCGCAACCTTTGTCGGGTCAATGACGCCTGCCTCGAAGAGGTCTTCGTACTGCTCGGAGTATGCGTTGAATCCGAATGCGCCATTTCCTTCTTTGACCTTGTTGGCAACCACCGATGCATCCAGGCCAGCATTGGCGACGATCTGGCGGATCGGTTCTTCGATCGCACGGCGGATGATCGCAATGCCCATGTCTTGATCAGCATTTTCGCCTTTGAGGTTTTCCAGCGCAGCCAGACAGCGCAGGTATGCGACACCACCACCGGGCACAATGCCTTCTTCGACGGCGGCACGCGTGGCGTGGAGTGCATCTTCAACCCGTGCTTTCTTTTCTTTCATTTCGACTTCGGTTGCAGCACCAATCTTGAGCACTGCTACACCACCGCTGAGCTTAGCCAGACGTTCTTGGAGCTTTTCGCGGTCATAGTCGCTTGTGGTTTTCTCGATCTGCACCTTGATTTCGTTGATGCGCTTTTTGATTTCTTCGCTCTTACCAGCGCCTTCGACGATGGTGGTGTTGTCTTTGTCAACGGTAACTTTCTTCGCCATGCCGAGCATATCCAAACCGGCTTGATCGAGCTTGAAGCCTTTCTCCTCGCTGATGACGATGCCGCCAGTCAGAATCGCAATGTCTTCGAGCATAGCTTTCCGCCGATCGCCGAAGCCTGGTGCTTTGACAGCGCAGACGCGCAGTGTGCCACGCAGCTTGTTGACAACGAGCGTTGCCAGTGCTTCGCCCTCGACGTCTTCAGCGATGATCAACAATGGACGACCACTTTGCGCGACCTTCTCAAGAATCGGCAGAATGTCTTTGATTGCAGAAATCTTTTTGTCGTGGATCAAGATGTAGGGATTTTCGAGTACTGCCTCCATCGTGTCGGCATCGGTGACAAAGTACGGCGATAGATACCCGCGATCAAACTGCATACCCTCGACCACTTCCATTGTGGTTTCGGTGCCTTTGTTTTCCTCGACGGTGATGACGCCGTCCTTGCCGACTTTTTCCATTGCTTCGGCAATCAGATCACCGATTGCTTTGTCGTTGTTGGCGCTGATTGCACCAACTTGAGCAATCTCTTTGCGACCAGAAACCGGGCGCGAAATCTTCTTGAGTTCCTCGGTAACTTTAGCGACGGCAAGGTCAATGCCACGCTTGATGTCCATTGGGTTAGCGCCACTGGTGACGAACTTCATGCCTTCGTTGAAGATCGCCTGCGCTAAGACAGTTGCTGTGGTGGTACCATCGCCCGCAATGTCGCTGGTCTTGGAAGCAACCTCACGCACCATCTGGGCGCCGAGGTTTTCCATTGGGTCTTCCAATTCGATTTCCTTTGCAACAGTGACACCGTCTTTGGTCACGGTCGGCGGACCAAATTTTTTGTCAATGATGACGTTGCGCCCTTTCGGACCGAGCGTAACCTTGACTGCATTGGCAAGTTGATCCACGCCGCGTTTGAGTGCGGCACGAGCATCCACATCAAACGTGATGATTTTGGGTGCCATAGCGTAACCTCCGTTCAGTTAGTGAAACATTACTTGTTGATAATTGCGAAGATGTCGCTTTCGCGCATGATGAGGTAATCCTCACCATCAATCTTGATTTCAGTGCCGGCGTACTTGCCGTAGAGGACTTTGTCGCCAACCTTGACACTGAGCGGCAGGACTTTTCCGTCTTCGGTCACCTTGCCATTACCGATGGCGACCACTTCACCCTGCATGGGCTTTTCCTTTGCTGTATCGGGGATGATGATGCCGCCCTTGGTGACTTCTTCCGGTTCCGAGGGGCGAACAATGACACGATCGTAGAGTGGGGTGAGATTCATAGCACAACCCTTCGCTGATAGTGGAACATACAAACCTGAGTGCGTTAGCAGTCGCCTTTGACGAGTGCTAATTCGGTTTATTGTGTTCAGATCGAGGACACACGCAGCAGTGCCCATATTTTTGCGCCACCTGCTACACAGGACAGACTCGAGAGACGATACAACCGACACACCGTTCGATGACAACTCCGACAGCGTCACCACCACCGGTGCCAACACTCATGCAACGATTGAGTAGTGCTGCCCTTGCGGCAAGCTGCGTCGTCTGGTTTTCTGCAACACTGGCGCGCGCCATTGTGACCTACGACCTGTATCAGCCAGCAACAGCGACGCTGCGGGCACTTCCCCCAGAATACCAGCTCGAGCAGCTCCGCCTGACAGTAAACCTTGCGACAATCGGATGGCTCAGCTACGGCGCGGTTGTCGTGACCACGGTATGGATGCTGGGAGCCTGGCGACGAATGCTACAGCAGCACGGCTACATTCTCATTGCAGCGCTGTTGATCGGTGTAAGTTTGTTTTGGCAAGCATGGGTAGCGTCCACTGACCTTGCACTCTACCGCGAATTCCCCAGCCGCTGGCAGACGCCATCGCTATCGCGCTATCCGGTTATCCTGGAGCTGATAACCCAGCGCTTTTTTCGCCAATCACCAGCAGACCTTCTCAATCTTCTGACCGCTGCAGCAGTGATTGTTGTGCTGGTCCTCCAACCACGCCGCCGCGAGCATGCCTAAACTCTCAACGCAGAAACTCATCACGGAAGCAACAAACCTCCTCGCTTCTGCTGGCATCATTATCCGACGTGAACGAAACGTACGGTACGGCGGATGCTGCATAGTGGATGGAAAAAACTATCTGATCATCGGCTCGATGCTCCCGCCTGAAACAGTGCTGGAATTATTGCTCGACGGCATCCGCACCTACCAGTGTCCGATTCAGCAGTGTTCATCGGCACTGGCGGCTCGGCTCAATGGACATGCCCAGACACCACCCCACTCGGCGAACCATTTTCCTGACCGAGCAGACGCTCAGCAATCACCACACCAGCATAGAGCATCGCCAGGAACAAACATCCGCTCCGAAGAAAAAACGCGTTCGTCGTCCAATCCATGACAGTCGTCCCGATAAGCGTAAGCGTAAACGACAGCACGTACGGCTCCAGCGGTGTTCGGCGACTGCGAACGTAACAGCGTATGCTTTTTGCCAGCATCAGCAGATGAAAAAGGTAAAAGGTTAGCCCCAGCGGTATCCCAAACTTGACCATCAAACCAACCATGCCGTTATGGAGGAAGTGTGTCCGCACGGGTTTGCCGAGCGCGGAGTCGTAATACACGTACTTGCCCCCAGGACCAATGCCTGCTGCCGCAATATCCGGACGCTGCAGTAACGACAGCACTCGGCGCAGCTCATCGCGTCGTTCGCGAACGGAGGTTTCCTTCGTGGCAGTTTTGACGCTGAGAAAGCGGTGTACAATAACACGCCCAACAACATCAACGACATTGCCAAAAACAAGCTGTGCAACACTGCCGATCAGCACCGTTGCTATCCCCATAGCAACGAGCAACCGCAGACGCTGCACTGTTGGCAGCACGACGAGCATAACCACAATAGCAACAATCGAGCCGACCCAAACCGTCCGGGTATAAGTCAGCACAATTCCCCCAGCTATGATGCTGGCGCATGCAAACCAGAGCACTCGCTCCCACCACCGTTCTCGATAGAGCAGCAGCGCAATGGACAGAAAAAAGCCAATCAGGTACACCGCGTTGACTCCCTTGACACCGCGTATTTGGTAGGCATACAACGCCTCGAGAACTTGCTGGCGAAAATTGAACGCTGCAACCACAGCCAAGCTTGCCGATAGCAGCACCAGCAGGACGGCATAGAACCGAAACTGTCGGGGGCTGGAAAAGGTCGAGCGGAACACGAAATAGTAGGCAACCATTGCAACGAGCGCCCACTCACGCGCCCAATTGAGCAGTGTACCGCCTCGGACAATCGCCACAACCGCACTGAACAGAGAGAACACCAACGCAAGCCAGAGCACTACCTCAGCGCGTTCCCACAGCAACTCCGAGCGCCGCAGGGTCAGCACCCACACAAGCCAGACTACCAGCAACGTGGCAAGGTACGCGGCCATCAAGATGTCGAAGGCACTAACTTCG
>JBBIUD010000045.1:0-9731 GCA_037440485.1 Chlorobiota bacterium | reverse complement strand
TCCACGAGCATGTCAAACCCGAAATGCATGGCTCGATGCTGGAGATTGGAACCGGAGTGTGCCGTACGATTCAGGAAGCACATTTTGAAATTGTTAAGATTCGTTCGATCATCGCACACATTGCCAAACAAAACAATCTGCTTATCGGTGCTGCATCAACACATCCATTTGCTCGGTGGCAGGACCAACCAATCTATCCCGATGAGCACTACCAAAACGTGGTGCGCGATATGCAGATGCTGGCGCGATCGCTGCTGATTTTCGGCATGCACGTTCATATCGGGATTGAAAACCGGGAGACACAGATTCAAATCATGAATGTCATTCGCTACTTTTTGCCCCACATTCTGTGTATCTCGACAAATTCGCCGTTCTGGATGGGAATGGATACCGGCTTGATGTCCTATCGCTCCAAGCTCTTCGAGCGGTTTCCGCGGACGGGAATCCCTGATTACTTCGCCAGTTGGGCGCAGTTCGAAAGCTACGTTGATATTCTCATGCGAACCGGTTGTATTGATAACCCGAAAAAAATCTGGTGGGATGTTCGCCCGCATCCAAAATTCCCCACGCTGGAAATTCGGATTTGCGACCTGCCCATGCGTGTGGATGAAACCATTGCTATTGCAGCGCTCATTCAGGCAATCGTTGCCAAGCTCTACAAGCTCTTTGAGCAGAACCTGACTTTCCGCGTCTATCCGCGGATTCTTCTGGTTGAAAACAAATGGCGTGCTGTCCGCTACGGTCTGGAGGGAAAGCTCATTGATTTCGGCAAGCAAAAGGAACTGCCTGCGACTGATTTGATTCGCGAACTGATTGACTTTGTTGACGACGTTGTGGACCAGCTCGGCACACGCCGCTACATCGAGTACATCTACCAAATTCTCGAAATGGGTTCGGGTGCTCAGCGGCAGCTCCGCGTCTGGCGTGAAACAAATTCGCTGGAGGAGGTTGCCCGCTACATCCACCAGGAAACAATGATCGGACTGGTTGACGACGTCAGTCCATACATTGCCACGACGTTGCGTCCGCCCTCGCCCGAGGCAGTGCAAGAAAAAATGCAGTCGTTGACAAAGCCGAGTGACTTGCTGTGAGCCGCCGAGTGAGGGTTGTCACCTGGAATGTCAACGGTCTTCGGTCGGCATATCGCCAGGGGCTACGACAGTATTTGGAGCAGTTCCGACCAGATGTGTTTTGCGTGCAGGAGATTCGCGTTCAGCCTGATGAGCTTGATGCGACGATGCAGCCGCCGGATGGCTATTACCAATACTTCGCGCCCGCCCGCACTCGCAAAGGATATAGCGGTGTTGGAATCATGACGCGCATCAAACCGGACGCGACAGTCAGTGGATTCGGCATCGAGCGGTTTGATAGGGAGGGACGCTTCCTTCGAGCCGATTGGGGGAAGGTGACGATTGCATCGGTGTACTGCCCGAAAGGATACAGCCCCGATGATGCTCGCCATTCTCCTGAAAAAGTTGAACGACTCCGCTTCAAGCTCGAATTCTATCAAGCACTCATTGCGTATGTGCAGCAGCTCCGCCGCGATGGGCGAGCCGTGGTCTTAAGCGGGGATTTCAACACGGCTCACAGCGAACTCGATCTTGCCCGACCCCGTGAGAACGAGCGCACGAGTGGTTTCCTACCTGAGGAACGCCACGCACTCGATCAGCTTTTAGCAACCGGTCTGGTGGATGTGTTCAGACGTTTTGTCACCGATGGTGGACACTACACCTGGTGGAGCCAGCGTCGCGGATCACGACAGCGAAACATCGGCTGGCGCATTGATTATCACTTCGTTGATGAACGACTGCTGCCATTTGTACGCGCAGCCTATTTGCAACCAGACATCATGGGGAGTGACCACTGTCCTGCTGTCGTTGAACTTGACCGACGCGCCTTCGGATAACACCCGCTGTTGGAAGCATCATCGCTTGCGTGCGAAGAATCGAATTTCTTCTCCTCGACCATCGGCTTCGACTGCTTGCAGCAAGTCTTCGTAGCTTACCGATTCGGGCAGCGGCGGTGCAGCACTCCGCAAATATTCCAACACAACATCTCTGCCATAGTCGCCTGTTGATGTGTAGATGCGGAACACATCGAAACCGGCATTGTGCAAATGTTTTTTCAGGGTGTCGGGGGTGTAGTGCACGTAGTGAAAATGCGGATCAAGCCATGCCCAGCCATCCATGAGAAGTTCGGAACAGAGCGAATTGAAGTTCGGCACGATCCCGCAATACAAGCCTCCCTCGACGAGCGTCGAATGGACTTTCCTGAGCACTTCTGCTGGATGCGTCAGATGTTCTAACACGTGAACCATCGAAATGACGCTGCAGGTATTGGCTTCAACGCGCGATTCGAGGAAATCGCTATTCGATACAGGAATACCGAGCACCATGGTTGCAAAATCCACGCACGAGCGAGTAAGTTCGATGCCACGCGGAGTAAAACCCCGCTCGCGCACATGGTCGAGCATTGCGCCCCATCCACACCCAATATCGAGCCACAGTCCACCCGGTCTGATGAATTCGAGCGCTTCGGCGACAAATTCAGTACGCCGTAGTCCAGAGGTGGCGATTTCCTCTGCTGTCGTCGGCAGTCGCATATGCGAGCCATCGTGTGCGTAGTGCTGGTAGAGTGCATAGAGCGCTTGATCGGTCATGCGCGTCCGTAGATACACTGTCTGGCATTGGTGACACTGTACAATGTCGGCGCTCTGACGCACAGGTGTTGCATGTGTGCTGCGGCAGTACGGGCATGCAACGACTTCGGTATGCTGCATAGGAATTGTCATGGCTGAAAAATTTCCGATAGTGAAACAATGTGGCCAGTAGTAGTTTGCTCTGCAATTGTGATTCCATTCCATTGGTCAGCGTAGGGTGGTAGCGGATCGCTGGGGGTAATGACCAACCGCACTAATCCACCACCGCACTTGTAATGCTGCACACACGTCGCAAAGTAGTTCATCTGCAAGCGATCCCAGGTACACTGGAGGGTAGGAGGGTTCGGTGCGGGCAACGGCAGTGCAGTTCCGGCACGCACACGCTCAAGAAGCTGAGCAGCCGCAGCGGCGATGATCTGTGGTGAGAGCAGAGACAGACAAACGCGCTTGCACTGCTGTGCTTGCCAATAACACGAACTGCACTGGCTATGGCGAAGTGTGTAGAGTGGGGCCGCAGTGTAATCACCGATGAGATATTCGTTGGTCGGTCCTGCCAGCAGGAGCGTTGGCTTCCGGAAGAGATTGTGCGCTACATGGTAGAAAGCACTATCAATGACAATAGCCGACGTTGCACGCTCGACGAGTGCGATCTGCTGGCGCAGCGTATAGCCATTGCGAGCACAGTCAATGATTCGCTTGGAGTGTATTGGCGCTGGTTCTGAGCCAAGCCACAGCACAATGCTATCACTGAGCCGGGTTAGCAATGTAGTAAGCAGCTCCTGAGCATGCGGGTATGAACGGTAGTGGTCTTTGATGCTATTCAAATGCACAGCGACAATATTCTCTGCATCCCGTAGTTGCTCGGATGCCCATTGATGCTCATCCGAAGTGACGCTATACACCAACTGTTTGCTTGGGAGCCGAACACCAGCAATGTTCGCCAGAATGTCCATCATCGGCAATATGCCGTAGTACTCAGGGAGTAGATCTATCAACCAGCGATAGTCCACAATGATGTCAGCGTTTGCCTCAGCGCGGAGGTCTTCGGCACTATTGGTGATGACGCAGCGATGAACGTTTGGATGGTCGCGAAATATGTCTGCAGCAAGGTGCGGACCCGCAACAATGATCTCCAAATGTGGATGTGCACGACCGATAGCATTAGCAACGGCGGTCATCATGAGTGTATCACCCACAGCATCGGGTATGCGGAGCAAGACGCTTCGGGCTTCTTGGTAGGTACGTTCCCAAAACACCGGATGAAGACTTGTGAGCGGTTGTTTGGGATTGGTTCGCCGAAGATAATCTGGTTGGCGTGGTGGCGGCGTGGTATCAGTGACCAGATCAATACCTTTTGATTTGAGAACACTGGCAATTGCGCCGATGAGTTCTTGCCATGTGCGGACCAGTCGAATATTGTTCCAGGGCTGGATAAAGACAACTTGCGAAGAGTCGCGCCAGAAAGTGAGGTCGAAGTTCCTGAGTGTATCGAAGACGATGGTCGGGACTTGCGCCATTGCAGCAAAGGTTTTATGCCACGAGTCCGCAGCGATGACAACATCAGCACTGGCAAGTATCCGGAATTGTTCATCGAACGAGTAGCTCCGCTTGTCGTGCGCCCAACCATCGGATGGATATGCATTGGCTTCGTCGGGTGTGCCGATGATGATCGGTCGAATGCCCGTCGCTCGCAGAATTGATAGCAGACTGTTCCAGAATTGCGGTGGCAGAATGTTCCGTTTGCTCCGGAACATGCCGTAAACACTTCCCATGGGAGCAAGCACAACCTGAGGGTGCTCGAGTCGTTCGGTTCTGTATTGCTCAATCCATCGAGGATAAAGCGTTACACCACAGGTTTGGACAACGTCGAGTCCAGGTTGCCAAAAGTCGTCCTCGCGTCCGGGAGGAGTAACACCACGTCCACGGCAGTTGGGCAGGTTCATTGTTGCTGCACGGAGATACATTCCAGCAATGTACTGAAACTGCGGTTCACGATAGCGCTGGATTATATACACTTTCGTAACCGCTGGCAGTGTATCGAAGAATGCCTGCGCTGCCGCCGTGGAATTCGGATAGCACACGACAGTGATCGGCTCATTTTTGTCGAGTGCTGAACTGAGTGCCAAAAGAAAATCCCCGATGCCGCCGTAGCAGAAGTAAAATGGTTCGATTTCACTGAGTGTTCGGGTGATTGTGCGTAAGGCATCTTGCTGACTGATTGCTGTGTTGGTGTTGGGCAGTAGAGTTGGTGATAGCCAGTGATACTTACCTTCGATGCGGTGCGTGTATAGGTTCAGCAGTGATTCTTGGTGCGTTTGGATTTCTCCGGACTGTTTTCCCGTCAATACTTCTGCAAGCCAGTTCAGTGCCGCTTGAAATTGCACACGATCGAATACGATCCGACGGCGTGTATGATGCCGAAAATGCCATGTGCTCCAGTGCGGACCATTGACAACCTCGATGTGCGGAACGTCGGCGCGGCACCAGGTAGAATTTGCCAGACACGAAATCGCCGATGATACGCCAATAAAGGCATCGCAGCAGTTGTACAGTTCAGCGTTGAGGCGGAACGGTAGGTCGCACCACACAATATCGGGGTAGTCCTGAGCAAGTTCATCAAGGTATGGTGGTCGGTTCTTGGCGGTGAATACAAACACTGGTTCAAGTGCACGCAGTGATTCAATCATTGCGCGAGCGTAGGTGATGTCCCATGGCGATTGCGCCGAGAAAAATTCTGTTTCGACAAGGATTCGCGGGCGATTACTCGGTAGGGTAGCCCACCAGGTGCGTGCGTGCTCGACCTCTGTTTCACTCAGTTGCATGACCGGACGAAGCGGCACCGTAATGGTGCCATCGTAGGTCGCAAGAAGAAGTTCGGTAAGGTCACCTCCGGGAAATTTGTCGTATGCAGTGTAGGGAGCTGGTACATAAAATGCGTCCCACTGTCGCGCGCTGTGAAGGTGATTGAACTGCGCATCCAGTTGCGTGGGTTTGCCCGGCATCGCAACAATTTCATCAATGTCGGGGTTGTTCTGCAGAACAAACGCATATTGTTCTGCTGTAAACCAGACAAGGTGAGCATTCGGGTGATCGTGTTTGATTTGTCGTGCGATAATTGTTGCATTGAGAATGTCCCCCAATCCGTGGAAGATTGCGATGCCGATCGTTGGCTTTCGAGCATGTGTGACTGCCGATGTATCAATGACCCTCAGCGAGGGCTGCCCTATTGATGGGGCAAACGTCTGCTCGATGCGTCGGACAAGATGCTGCCATGCTGGGAGAGTGGAAATATTGCTGGTGTCAATTGGTCGTTTGGTAAGCAAGTGGAGATTGACGCCGTTGCTGTAGAGGTGCAAGGAAAATTGTTTAGCAAGGTAGCGCAGTGTGTCAATCGAGTAAAGGGCAATATGCTGACCTCCCTCGAATGCGTAGTAATCCCATTGATTTGGTGATGGTGGAGGGTTGGAAATCAGCAGTGTCGAGAAGAGCACAGCATCACCGATTGATAAAATACGCTCGAATTCCTCCCGAGGATTGAGAAAATGCTCGACGACTTCGAAACAGCTCACAAGGTCTGCACAACCGCCATCCCAGCAATACTCTTTGGCGAAGAGATTATCGGTAAACTGATCGAACCAATACGCCTCGATGCCACGGTTTCGCAACAGTCGAACAAGCATTCCGTAGCCTGCGCCAAAATCCACCACTCGCCCTTGCGACTGATTGAGTAGCGGCAGAACTGATTCAACGAGAACCGCTGAATAGAGACTTCGCTCGATTTGCCAGGTGTCCAGGTCACCGATAGGCTGACGGTACGCTTCGTTGAGCCAGTACGGTTCTTCGGTCTGGACGAGCAAGCATCGTTGACACTGGAAGTACTCGACAGAGTGCGTTTTGAGGACTGGAGCACGAAATAGTCGCTTGACCGAAGCTCCACACAGGCGGCAGGATGGGGTTTTCATGGTGTTGGCGATAGCGATGGTGATGAGCGGTATTGTTGGTCGGTATAGGAGAAACTCTGCACAGTTTCGCAGATGATCGCGCAGATTTCTTCGATGTGTTCGGTGGTAAGGGCGGGATAGCTCGGAAGGTTGATACCGCGCAGCCCAATGGACTCTGCCACACGGTGGCGTTCGTACCGTTGCGAGTACATCGGCATTGTGTGGACAGGATAAAATGTCGGGCGAGTCTCAATGCCGGCGGTGTAGAGGGCTGACCGAAGAATCTCGCGATCGTGTGCCGTTGGTGCCAGTACAGAGACCATCCACCATGCATGTTCAACGTTTGGTCGTTGGTGTTGAAACTCAAGCGGTGTGCCACTTAGCAATTGCTGGTACAGTTGTGCGATCGCGCGCTTTCGATCGAGAAAGAACTGCGCATTCTCAAGCTGCGCAAGTCCGATTGCAGCGGCAATATTGGTCATGCGATAGTTGTAGCCAACGATGTCGTGCCAATACTCCCGGTAGGGTGCTAAACCTTGTCCTTTGAGTCGGAGAACGCGCTCGGCGAGCATATCATCGTTGGTGACGACCATTCCTCCTTCGCCGGTGGTAATGGTTTTGTTGCCATAGAACGAAAACGTTGCAATGTCGCCGAACGTACCGACGTGCTTGCCTTCGTAGTATGCGCCGAAGGCTTCGGCGCAATCCTCGATCAGAAAGAGTCCATGCTCACGAGCAAGTGCGCTGAGCGCATTCAGGTCTGCCGGATGACCGTACAGGTGTACGGCAATGATTGCTTTCGTGCGGGGGCTGATGCGGCGATAGACATCGTTTGGATCAAGCTGCCAGGTGTGCTCATCGGAATCCACAAAGACCGGAGTTGCACCGCAGTAAACAACTGCATTGACGGGAGCAATGTAGGTAAATGTTGGGACGATGACTTCGTCGCCTGGACCGATGCCGAGTGCTGCCAGCGCTGCATGCAGTGCAACGGTACCGTTGCATACACTGATTGCATGGCGCACACCGACCGTTGCTGCAAAGCGCTCTTCAAAGGCGCTGATGTAGCGACCTTTGCTCGAAATCCAATTTGAGCGGAGGCAGTCGAGAACGTAGCGTTCTTCATTGCCGCAGAGCCATGGTTGATAAACAGGTATGCGGAATTGATGGCTCATGTTGGTTCCCAGATTATAGTTTCGTTCGTTTGTAATTGCTCCTTGGAGGCAATGCCAGGAAAGCGTTTTTCCAACTGTGCAGCAAACAGAGCATCAATGCCATCCATCGCTTGGTTGCGAAGCAAGTTCAGTCGAGTTGTGTAGGTCAACAGTGGTAGCACTCGATCGTGAGGGAGAGCATAAAGCTTGTCCAGATCGAAGAACAGCTCCTGGGCGTGCCACATGCGAATATTCATGATGATAAGCGCATCAATCATCTCGCCGACCGTGCGTGGTCGAAGCGTGTCGTTGAGAATATTGATCGGTGCAGTCATAACTCAGTGTCGGTGCGAAATCGTCCGTAGAGTTTGTTCTGTGGGCTTGTTATGAGCATTTCTGATGGATCGGAAAGTGCTTGCTCGATCCATTGGTCAATGGTCTCGATGAGTCGCTGGCGTTGCTGGAGCAGGGAACGATTTTTTTCCTCCAATTGCGGCTGTTGCTCTGGTGGATGCTCGCCGTAGAGCAGCTCCTGGCAGTGCCAGAGCTTGAGATTGACGATGGCGAGTTTATCAATGAGAGCACCGAGCGTCTCGGTTGAAATAATTCGCGCCATTGCATCCGTGCGATGGTGAAGTACACTTGAAGAATCTGCAACAACAATGCCAATCTTCGTTGTTTGATATGTGGTGACAACGCATCTTTCGGTAGGGATGCGTTTGGTACTGTTGGTGTATGAACTTTCCCAGTTGTCATACATTCGGGGAACTATAGGATATATGCCTGTGGTTGACATTACGGCATTGTTCGCGATAAATCAATTTTGCCATGTACCGCCTTTATCGAAAGCAACGCGTTGAGCGCCCGATCGAAGAAGTGTTTGCTTTTTTTGAGCGTCCCGAAAATCTTGATACTATCACGCCTCCAAGTCTGCGCTTTCGTATTCTTACACCGCTGCCAATTGAGATGAAGGAAGGTGCGCTCATTGACTATTCTGTTCGCATCAGTGGAGTACCTGTGCGATGGACAACCTACATTGCCCGCTACGTTCCGCCACACTGCTTTGTGGATGTTCAATTGCGCGGTCCGTATTCGTTCTGGCACCACACGCACCGCTTCACAGCGACAGGCAATAATGCAACGCTGATCGAAGATGAGGTTCTCTACCTGCTACCATTCGGTGTAGCAGGTCGTGCTATTCATGCCCTCTGGGTACGACGCCAACTCGAACGCATTTTCGACTATCGAGCCAGACGCTATCGGGAACTATTTGAGTCAGCAGCTGAGGTGGTGTAGTTTTTCCCAACAGTGCCGATACACTGGATCGGCAGCATTATCATCGCCTAGTTCGTGTGCTGTGCTACAAGCAAGCAACGCCATCACAGCTACAAACTGCCGTTGCGCTCAGTGCGTAAGTTTGCAGGGAATAGGTGTGGCGTTCCCACGAACCGATCGCTGGCATGATTTATGCTGCATCAGTGTACCCTATCAACATTTCCCGGGCACGCCATGCGGACTCTCTTTGCCGCCATCTGCGTGCTTGCATCCTGGAGCGTGATGCATGCGCAGATTGTTGTTGATGCCGGGAAGGATACCCTCCAGTTGTGTCAAGGACAGACCGCACAGCTTGGTGGTTCGCCGACAGCGCTCGGCGGACGTGCACCCTATCGTTACCAATGGGACCCACCTGCTGGGCTTGACGACCCATCTGCACCGAACCCAACGGTGACGGCGTTTCGCTCGATGCAACGCTATGTCCTCACCGTCACCGATGCCGATGGCGCTATCGGTCGAGATACTGTGCTGGTGATGATGTACTCACCACCGCGAATTACTGCGGGCGGTACAATCGAAGTCTGTGTTGGGCAAGATGTCGTCTTGGGTGGAGCACCAACTGCCTATGGTGGATTGCAGCCCTATCAATTCGAATGGTTCGGTTTGCCAGCAACGACGCAGAATAGCACTTCATCGAATCCG
>JBBIUD010000044.1:0-9749 GCA_037440485.1 Chlorobiota bacterium | reverse complement strand
GTCTCCGCTAACAGCAAGAATGTTTTTGACGCCGAGCGAAGCTGCACCTAAAAGGTCGCTTTGGAGCGCAACCATATTGCGGTCGCGGCATGCAAGGTGCGTGATGCACTCAATGCCGATCTGGTGTTGAATCAACGAGCTGAGCATGATCGGATTGATGCGGAGCCGTGCACGCGCACCATCGCTGATGTTGACTGCGTCTATGCCATGGCGGTGCAGATATGCTGCACCATCGAAGACGCTTTGCATGTCCAAACCGCGGGGAATATCCAGCTCAACAGTCGTTACGAAACGACTGCGCAGAGCTGTTGCAAAGCGTGATGGCTCAGGTGCCGTTGGGGCGGGCGTTAGATGCGCATCGCGACGAGATGGTGGTGGCTCAGATATCTCCAGTGTCTCTGCAGACAGCGCTTCGGCAATTGTGCGGATATGTGCATAGCTTGTACCACGGTTAGTGCCAACGATTCGGGCACCAAGCGAAGCCAACTGCCGAACTACACGGGCAACATAGTCGGTATCCGATTGATACGTTGTGCTGCCGTGGCTGATAGTGGGGATGCTGGTATCCGGCAACGCAACAATTGGCAGATGAGTACCCTGGCGCATTGCAGCGATGATGCTGCGCATGCGCTGCGGTCCGACGGTGCCACTTGCACCAACAGCGACCACCGGCTGCGATGCTAATAGGCGTGCAACATCAGCGGGAAACGACGTTGCAAGCACGGCACCATCCTCGGGAAACGCTTTCAATGCAATGATGGGGGTGCCGTTGACAAGTGGTGCGACTGTTTCGAGTGCAATCAAGAGTTCATCAAGCTCGACGAACGATTTGACAATAATCAAATCGCACCCACCGTCGAGCAGCGCGATCGTTTGCTCAGCAACAGCGCGACGCAAGACGTCCGGCGTAAGCGAGCCAATCGGTGTGAGCATTTGCGGTGGCGGACCGACGACACCAGCAACGTAGGCTTTCTGCCCGGCTGCCTTGCGAGCGATCCAAACAGCTTTACGGTTGATCTCATAGACTTTGTCCGCACGGTCGAGTTGGGCAAGCCAAAGACGGCTCGCGCGTTCGGTGGGCGTGAGCACTAACTCCGCTCCTGCTTCGACAAATTTCTCAAAAACATCCTCCAGGACAAGCGGAGCTTGCACCGGGAGAAGCTCGATCCGCTCCTGTGTGCGCTGCTGAACCTCAAGCTCGACAGAACCAACGGCAATCAACGGTTGCCCGTGGATCAATCGCTCGAGGAATGTCGGACGCTGTGGTGGCACGTTGTTTCATCTAACTCGACAGACATCGTGCACAAAATTCGCATTTTTGCTCGGCTCTGTTGTACGAACATTATTGCGCACAGATGTTTTCACTTGCATTTTCCGAAACGCACGAAATGATTCGCCAAACGGCGCGAGAATTTGCTCTCAACGAAATTGCCCCGACTGCCGTCGAGCGGGATAAAACGGGTGAGTTTCCAACCGAGATCGTCCGTAAGCTTGGCGAACTTGGATTCCTGGGGATGATGGTTTCGCCAGAGTGGGGTGGTAGTGGACTCGATTGCGTGAGCTATGTGTTGGCAATGGAAGAAATTTCTAAAGTTGATGCTAGCGTCGGCGTGATTATGTCGGTGAACAACTCCCTGGTCTGCTGGGCAATCGAAACCTACGGTACCGATGAGCAGAAAGAACGCTTCCTTCGACCACTTGCGCAAGGGCAAATCATCGGTGCATTCTGCTTGTCGGAACCGGAAGCCGGCTCTGATGCTACGTCCCAGCACACAACCGCCACGCGCGATGGCGATGAATGGGTCATCAACGGTACAAAAAACTGGATCACCAACGGCACCACTGCAAGTGTGTACTTGGTATTTGCCCAGACTAATCGTGAACTGCGGCATCGC
The DNA here is from genome assembly GCA_037440485.1 of Chlorobiota bacterium. GTDB lineage: Bacteria > Bacteroidota > Ignavibacteria > Kapaibacteriales > NICIL-2 > NICIL-2. The sequence continues at coordinate 7,854 of JBBIUD010000044.1, read as the reverse complement.
GGAATTACGTGTTTTCTTGTTGAGCGAGGTACACCAGGTTTCACGCACGGCGTCAAAGAAGATAAGCTCGGAATTCGTTCGAGCGATACGTGCTCGCTGGGATTTGATAACGTTCGCATTCCAGATCGCAACCGTCTCGGCGAGGTCGGGCGTGGGTTCAAGATCGCCATGGAGACACTCAACGGTGGGCGTATTGGCATTGCAGCTCAAGCGCTCGGCATTGCATCTGCTTCGCTTGAGGCAGCGCTCAACTATTCGCAGCAACGGCAAGCATTCGGGCGCCCAATTGCTGAGCTTCAAGCCATTCAATTCAAGCTGGCGGATATGGCAACAAAGCTCGATGCGGCACGCCTGCTCACTTACCGTGCGGCGTGGCTCAAGGATCAACACCAGCCTTACGTCAAAGAAGCCGCGCAAGCAAAACTGATGGCATCGCGTGTAGCAGTTGAAAATGCGCTGGATGCAATTCAGGTGCACGGCGGATATGGATACGTCCGTGAGTATCTTGTCGAACGCTACCTGCGCGATGCCAAGATTACCGAGATTTACGAAGGTACCAGCGAGATTCAGCACATTGTCATTGCACGCGAGCTACTCAAGCAGTATGCGCACGCCTAAGGCAACAGCAGCAACGGGCGAAGCGCTCCCCCACGCCGATCGTTCGGGTAGTACACTCGCTCCAGAAAGAGCCCCGCCGCTGGTGCTAACCGTTTCAGCGGATCTTGTGATGGATGCTGCAGGTATCCGAGCACTATTTCCTCGCTACAGTCGCCACAGCCCACGCCGACCAGCGTGCCAACGATTGCGCGTGCCATATGCCAGAGAAAGTGGGATGCCGTTATGCGGATGAGCACAAGCTGCTCGTGCTGCTCTATGCGAATTTCTTCGAGCATGACGCGATAGGAGCGTATCGCAGGGTCTGGCTTGGCAAACGAGCGGAAGTTGTGCATACCTTCGAGTAGTTCAGCGGCACGCTGCATGCGGGCGATGTCGAGCGGTGCTTGCACCCACCAGGCGTAATTTTTGATGAATGCACTGCGGCGCAGTGCGATCTGGTAGAGGTAACTTCGAGCGACTGCACTGCGTCGTGCATCAAAGGTGTGAGGAACTGGTTCGACTCTGCGAACGTGAATGTCTGGAGGCAACTGCTCGTTGATTGCGGCACATAGCTCAGCCGGTGAGAGCATGGTAGTAAGGTCTGTGTGTGCAACCTGTCCGATAGCGTGGACACCGGCATCGGTACGACCCGCACCGGTGCAGGTTGCTTTAGCATTGCCTGTTGCTGCTTCTAATGCGGCGATCAACTCTCCCTGGATGGTTCGCCCGTTCGGCTGGATTTGCCAGCCTCGATAGCGTGTCCCGTCGTATTCGATGGTCAGCTTGTATCGTTTCTGCCGCACTCTATCGAGCGATAATCTTCATCTCTACCCGACGATTTTGCGCGCGTGCTTCTGGCGAGGTGTCTTTGATTTTCGGCTGCGACTTGCCATAACCAATCGTGCTGATGCGCCGTTCCTCAATTCCTTTGTTGACCAAATACTTCTTGACCGATTCGGCACGCCGCTTGGAAAGTTGTAGGTTGTATTCATCGCTACCGACGTCGTCGGTATGTCCTTCGATGCGAACGCGGATATCGGGGTGGCTCTTGAGGAACTCTGCAGCAAGGTCGAGTTCTGGCAGTGATTCTTCCTTCAAATCGGCTTTATCGAAATCAAAAAAGACCAAAAGGCGCGTCGCACGGTCGTTTTCGATTGGAGCCAGGTCTATGTTCCGTTCCAGGTCGCGCCCGCGTTCGGTCGAAGGAACTTCGACTTGTTCGGAGTAAAACAGATAGTCAGGATGGTAGGCTGTGATGGCGTAGGTGCGACCGGCTGTGAGCGTGACGTAGTATTCGCCGCTTTCATCATCGCTGCGGAAGATAGCCACCTTTTGCTTGGTTTTCAAATCCGTGATGATGATGTCGGCGCCGACAGGTACCTGCGTTGATGCACTCCGAACGATGCCGTGCATGGTGACAACTGGTTCGGGCATTTCTGGGTTAGGTACGGCGCGGTAGATGTCGTAACCACCGGCACCACCGCTGCGGTCGCTGGCAAAATATGCCGTCGTCGAGTTAGGTAGCGCGATGTAGCTAATGTCGTTAGCGTCGGTGTTGATTGGCTCGCCAATATTTTGTGGTTGGGAGAAGCGATCGCCCTGCAGACGTGCGACGTAGATGTCAAATCCGCCGCGACCACCCGGACGGTTGCTGGAAAAGTAGAGCGTTTTATTGTCGGGCGCAATCGTTGGTGTCATCTCATCGAATTCGGTGTTGAGTTCGGTCAGTGGCTCCGGCAAAGACCAGCGGTCCCCAAGCCAGCGAGAGCGATAAAGATCAATGCCACCTTTTCCACCGGGGCGGTCGCTAGCAAAATAGAGAGTGCGTCCATCGCTGGAGAGCGACGCTTGAGAATCCCACGCAGAGGAATTCACCGTTGTACCGAGCGGGACTGCTTTGCTCCAGTATCCTTCGCTCCGTTTGCTTTGGTAGAGATCGGTTCGCCCGGCGGAGCCTGCCTCGTGTTGATAGGCGGAAATCACCATGACTTGCCCATCGGGTGTGAGGGCGGGGCATCCCATCTGTTTGGCGTCGCCGAGCGTGCGAATGCGCTCAGGGCTTTGCAGGACTCCGCTCCGCGATCGGCAAACATAAATGCGTTGCTCGCCCGAGCGATCGGATGTAAAGTAGAGCGTTGCGCCATTATGCGTTATAGCAGGGCAAAAATCATCTGCTGCACTGTTGTACTCGAACGGGAATATCTCCACTTTCGGCGCAAGAGTGCGCGTTTGAATTTGGGCAAACACTGCGACCGATAGCGCCACACCCAGCAAAAGCGATTGAATCGGTTTCATAGTCATTTTTTCACAAGTTGAACCACAATCCAAGAGCAAGGACCACCGCATGCAATCGCCGATTGGTGAATGAGTATACCGGACCAATAACCGGATGCACACCAGTTGTTCGATCATCCGGTGCCAAAGGCGATAGGAATATTTGTGTCCCGAGTCGGGGGAGCAGAACGACGTTTTCGCTCAGAGGAACACGGTAGCCGATGTTGAGATCAAGCGACCAGCGGATTGCATTGAATGATGCGGTATTGGAGCCGCTTTCTTGCTGACGTTGACCAATTGGGTTACCGAGATCGTCGAAGAACTCGCAGCCTGCCGTCAAGACCGTGTCGGTCGTTGTAAAGGATGCACTGCTGCGGCTGTGGTAGGTAAAGCCGCCAATGAATACCCACCGTTCGTCGAAGCGGTATCGAAGTGCAAGTCCTCCTGTCCAATAATTGATTGTCTGTGAACCGCTCCGATCAACGCGAGCGGGAACGTAGTTACCGCTACCAATTGGTTGTTGGCAGGGGGCATCGTAGTAGCCGTTTGTGCCGTAGTGTTTTTGATCGAATCCCAAACGTGCTTGCAAGCCTACATAGTCAGTGAGTGCGTAATCAGCAGCGATATTGATCATTGGTCCGATACCGCTACCGCTTGTCAAATTTGTTTGGTAGTCCGGGGATTGGTGTAGCGTTATATCCTGCCCGAAGAAGCTGAGCGATCCACCAACTTCGATGCCGAGTGCCCACGGGTTACGGACCAAGCCCTCCGCTTGTGGTGCCGGAGGTTGGTCAGGACGCCCCTTCGGACGCAGCACATCTTCATCGGCATATCCTGCTATTCCCAATACAAACAAACACAAAAGAAATCGTTTGAGCATACGTCCTCGCAACCAGATTGTTTATCCAAGCGCGAAACTACACATCGCCAATCATTATGACTCCGGCAGAAGGTTCTTACACGCTTGCTATTGTTTTGCAGAGCAGTAATCCACGGCACTTCCGGTTGATGCTGCGATCGGTGCTGCGGCAAACGCTTGTTCCGACGGAGGTGCTCTACGTTGGGACACCAATGACTGGGTCCGCTGTCGCACACGAAGCGACCCAGCACCCACTCGCTCTCGATGGTGTAGAACAGTCTGTGGTCTGGTGTACAGCCGACGACCAGGACGAGCGTTCCCTGAACTGGAGCATTCTCGATGCGATTGCGCACTCGATCAACACACCGATGGTTGTGATGACCAGCAGCGATTCCGTGTTGCACAAGGACTTTGCGCGCGCATTATTGCAGTGGGTCACAACACCAGCAATTGCGACGAGTTTTCCGGCAATACTTTCGTCAGACCTTTCGGCACGACTCGATGAGAACGCTGTTGATCGCGGTGAACCATTTTCATCATGGTGGCGGGTTGTTTTTGATGGGGTGTTGGGGCAAACGCAGCATGCTTTCCGGTGTGTGTCAATGGGGCGTTTAGCGGGTGCACTCGATAGAATTGCCATAGGGCGGCACCTTTCCAGCAGTGCGCTCGCTATGGCTCAGCAGACGTTACGACAGATAGTGGCGGCTAAGCAGATGGAACTACCGACGCAGACATCAACGCTGCTTGCATCGCTTGGGATCGAGTACCATCGTGCGACATGGCAGGCGCGCCATGTTCGCTTGATGGATTCACGATCGCAAATTTTTGCGCTGGCGCCTGTCGCACAGCCCGAATGGCAGCCGACTCCTTTGGGTATGCTCCAGGTGCGTCCAGTGCTGCATCGCCATCGGTTGAACTAAACCTCCTGCATGATGCGAACATTTCTGCGTGTCGCTTCTTTTTTGCGTCCGTACTGGTGGCTTTTTGTGCTCTCGCTGCTGGGCAATGCACTGTTGGGCGCTTCCGGTGCATTGAGTATGGCAGTTATCGAGCCGGTACTGGCGACCCTTTTTAGAACGGGTTCATCGGCGGCGACTGCGAGCGCATCATCGTCGGTCAAGGATAAAATCTTTGCGCTGCTGTTTGGTTGGCTGCTTGCGCCAGAGCCAATGCAAACGCTGCTGAATTTGGCACTGTTCATAATCGGGTTATTCGTTGTCAAAAATCTTGTCAAGTATGGAACAGGTCAACTCAACGTTCGCCTGGGCGAGTGGGTGATTCGCGATATGCGGCACCTTGTTTTTTCGCGGATGGTCCAGCTTCCGGTGCGATTTTTCAACCAGTCACGCACCGGTGAACTGATCGCGCTGGTCACAAACGAGGTGGGAACAATGCATAGCACGTTGGTTCCGTTCATGGTCACGTTGATTCGCGCACCGATTGAGATTTTGCTGTTGCTGGGACTACTGCTTGCTCTTTCACCGAAGCTGACATTCATTGCCCTAAGCACCAGCGGTGGAACGCTTCTGTTGATTCGAACTGCACGCCGCTACTTGCGGCGCTACTCACAACGTATGCAGCAAGCGGCAGCCCAATACACAAGCACTCTCCAGGAAGGCATCGGCGGAATCCGCGTCATCAAAGCATTCGGAGCTGAAGAACGACTGCGGCGCCGATTCTGGGATGACCTTCAGCGCTACGTTCGATCGGCTATCAAACTCACCGCTGTCAACGATATGGTCCCTGCAATTGGCGAAACGCTTGCCATTGCTGCATTGGCAGTGGTGCTCTATGTCGGCGGGCAAGAGGTTTTCAGCGGGAATATGCGCGGTGCCGATCTGATGACCTTCCTGTTTGCGTTGTTTGCGATCATGGCGCCGATTGCGTCGCTAACAGGTGTCCCCGGACAAATACAGCGGGGATTAGTTGCTGCCGAGCGTGTCTTCAGTATTGTGGATTCTGCTGCTACACTCGACGATGGCAAGATCGAGTGCCCACCACTTCGGCAGTCGGTGCGTTTTGAGAACGTCAGTTTCAGCTACAACGGCGAGCGCACCGTACTCCGGAATATTACTCTCGAGCTGGAACGAGGGAAAACAGTTGCGCTGGTCGGGATGAGCGGAAGTGGAAAGTCCACGATTGCCGATCTCCTCGTGCGATTTTATGACCCGACCACAGGGCACATCACCTATGATGGCACCGACATTCGGCAGTTTCGTGTGGCAGCGTATCGGCGCCGCTTCGGGGTGGTATCGCAAGATGCTGTGCTATTCAACGACACCGTGGCGGCAAACATTGCTCTGGCAAAGCCAGATGCTCCGATGGAGGAAATCGAGCGAGTTGCGCGCATTGCTCATGCACACGAGTTCATCGTCCAACTCCCGGATGGTTACAACACACTCATCGGCGATCGCGGCGTTCGGCTTTCGGGTGGTCAGCGTCAGCGACTTGCCATTGCACGGGCACTGCTGGCAGATCCGGACATTCTGATTTTCGACGAGGCGACATCGGCACTCGACAGCGAATCGGAGCTTCAAGTGCAGCAAGCCATTGCGGAAGTGCTCGAAGATCGTACGGCATTGATTATTGCTCACCGGCTCTCAACCGTGCGAGATGCTGATGTGATTTATGTCCTCGATCGTGGAGAAATCGTCGAAGTCGGCACACACGACCAGCTCCTTGCCCGTCGTGATGGCATTTATGCCATGCTCTATACGTTGCAAACCGAGGGTGTTCGGCTATGAAGGTCGGCAGTGAGCTTGAGCTAACAATCGAATCGCTCGGTTTTGAAGGTATCAGCATCGGCAGAAGCAACGGATTTGTCGTGCAGGTGCGCGGTGCATTACCGGATGAGCGCGTGCGTGTTCGCATTCGGCGCAAGCGACGGTCGTATGCCGAGGCGGATGTGATCGAGATCATCGAAGCATCCCCGCAGCGACGGCAGCCGCCATGCCCGTATGCCGGTGATTGCGGTGGGTGTAGCTGGCAGTTCGCACAGTATCGGGAACAACTTCGTTGGAAAGAGCAGCATGTCCGCGATGCCTTTGAACGAATTGGTCACCTGCAGGTGGAGCACTATCGCCCCATCATCGAATCGCCACTCGAATTCGGCTACCGTGCAAAGATGGAGTTCACCTGCTCAGATCGCACCTGGATACCCGAGCAGCGATGGCGAAGCCTTGAGCCAATGGCGATCGAGCGCAAGAATGCAGCTATCGGTCTTCATGTGCGCCAACGGTTTGATGCCGTGCTCGATATTGAGCGCTGCCTCTTGCAGGATGAAACCAGCAACGAACTCCTTGCTGCAATCCGTCAGATGGTTCGGTCGGCTGGCATCTCGTGTTACAGTCAACGCACGCGAGAAGGTTTTCTGCGCAACATCATACTTCGGCGCAGTAGCATTGGGGAAGCGATGGTCGTTTTCGTCACAACTGCACCGCAGCGGCAATCGGACGAAGACGTTTTGGTAAGCATCGCCAGCACGCTAACCGATCGCTTCGCGTTGCTGAAGAGCGTGATATGGGCGCTCAACGATACACCATCACCCGTCCCGGCAGGACCATACCGACTCCTCTCGGGTCGAGCCTACATTCGCGAAGTGATCTCGGGTATCGAGTTTCGCATATCAGCGCAGTCATTTTTCCAGGCAAATCTGGCGCAGTTGGAGCGCTTCGTTGGTGCCGTCGTCGAAGCAGCAGACCTTGCACCTGATGATACTGTGTGGGACCTCTATGCTGGAGCTGGGACGCTGACGCTACCAATGGCACGCTTTTGTCGGTCAATTGTTGGAGTGGAAAGCAACTCTGCCGCAACCGACGATGCAATCGCTACGGCGCAACGCAATGGCATCGCCAATGCTCAGTTTATCACGGCAGACCTGCATACAACTGACGGAATTGCTGCGCTCGATGCGCTTCCCGATCCGAGAGTCATTGTCATTGATCCACCGCGGGCGGGCATGCATCGGCGATTGGTTGACTACATCTGCAACCGCGCGCCGTACCGTATCGTGTACGTCTCCTGCAATCCCACAACACAAGCACGCGATATCGCTCTGATGGCAGAGCAATACCGCGTGCATGCTGTACAGCCGATTGACATGTTCCCGCAAACGTACCACGTCG
>JBBIUD010000043.1:0-9962 GCA_037440485.1 Chlorobiota bacterium | reverse complement strand
TCATAGACCCAGGCATTGCAGCAATCTTCTGCGCACGGGGCGGCTACGGCACCATGCGGTTGCTGCATCTTCTCGACTGGGCAACCATCCGACGCAATCCGAAAATCATAGTCGGGTTTTCAGACATTACCGCTCTGCAATGGGCGCTGCTGGCGCGAGCTGGATTGCCGTCATTGAGTGGTTTGATGGTCGGTGTTGATTTTGCGGACCTGGATGCATCGAGTGAAGCGCTGTTCTGGTCGTTACTGACAACACCCACCGCACCACAGATACTCTGGCAGGGCAGCCCGTCCGACATCATCCACTATGGCTCAGCAGATGGGACGCTGCTTGCTGGTACGCTCTCTCTGGTTGCAGCCTTATGCGGCACGCCTTTTATTCCAGCAGCAGCGGGTTCACTCCTTGTGCTCGAAGATATTGGCGAAGAATCCTACCGCATTGATCGCCTGCTATGCCAGCTTTCACTCTGCGGAATGCTGGATGACGCATCGGCGCTGTTATTCGGAGCATTCACGGCTGATCTAAACCGGCGCAGTTCAACGCCAGAACGTCCGGTCCGCACGATTCTATCGGAATATGTCGCACGGGCTGGTGGCAAACCTGCTGCAATGAATGTGCCCTACGGACACATTCGTGGAAAAATCAGTTTGCCGATCGGTGTGCGTGCTCGTTTCGATGCAGAGTGTCAGCAACTGATGCTGACAGAATCGCTTGTTGTTTGAGCCAGCGTTGGTACAGGGCAAGTAATTCACTCAGCACGATCGCAGTGGCACCCCATAGCGGTACTCGCGGATGAACGCGCCAGTGCGGTACAATCATGCGACCATACGGAAGCTCCCATTCTTCCTCGATGACGCTTGCGGTGAGTGCATCCAGTTCAATCCAGAACGATTCCTCAACCTCCGCCGCTGCTAGTGTGCAGTCGAGCCGATGAAAGCACCGCATCACAATCGGTACGATTGCTGAATTCGATGGCGGTGTGTAAAGTGAGCTGAGTGTACCGAGGACAGTCACCAATTCCGGCTCAATACCGACTTCTTCGCGTAGCTCACGGAGTGCTGCATCGCGGGGTGATTCGCCTGCTTCGATGCGACCGCCAGGGAAACTTATCTGCCCGCGATGGTGGCGAAGCTGGGCGCTCCGGAGCGTAAGCAAAACCGAGGGACGGTCATCGGCAGTCACAACAACAGCAACCGCAGACCGGCGAGCATCTGGTGGCGGCGAGAACTCGCGGTACGAACCATCGCGGTAGCGTGGCATCATTCGCTGCTGAGCTTCCCACCCGGGCAATTCCTCACCAAGCGCACGCGAAAGATACGTTGTAAATTCAACCATTGCTTCCATGAAATTTTTTGCGCAGTGCTTCGGCGACCGGTGTCGGCACAAATTCATCGAGCGCCACTCCATACCGAGCAAGCTCACGCACAATGCTCGAGTTCAAAAACGTATATCGCTCATGCGGCATCATGAAAATCGTTGTCACCGAGGGTTCGAGCTTCCGGTTCATCAGCGCCATCTGAAACTCGTACTCAAAGTCGGAGATTGCACGAACACCGCGAATAATTGTGGTAATGCCGTGTGAACGTGCGTACTCGACAGTCAAACCACTGAAAGCATCCACTCCCACATTCGGCAAGTGCGCCAGTGCAGCACGCGCCAGCCGCACACGCTCTTGCTGGTCAAACAGCGGTACCTTTTGGGTATTGATCGCCACAACGACCGTCACACGATCGAACATTGACGCAGCGCGCTCGATGACATCCACATGCCCGTTCGTGATTGGATCGAACGAGCCCGGATACATTGCATGGGTGGGCATTGCACGGTTCCGCAATTTGTTTGCGCAAAGTTACGCCGACGATCGAACGCTAACTTTGCAGCCAAGAATTCACCACTTGCCGTGGGCACAATGGAACAGAACCACATCCCAACAGCAATTGTCACTGGCGCCAGCCGCGGGATCGGACGTGCTATAACGATTGCGCTGGCGCAAGAAGGATATCGCGTGGTTATGATCGCACGCTCTGAGGAGCTGCTCTATCAGCTTCACCGCCAGCTTGACGAACGCGGATTAGCGACTCTGCCAGTTGTTGCCGACATTACCACGAGCGATGCCATAGACCGCATCGTCACCGCAACGCTCCAGTGGAGTGGCTCTATTGATGTGCTCGTCAACAACGCTGGGATTGGCGTATTCAAACGTGCGGTCGAACTGAGCACCGAAGAATTCGATGCAATGTGGATGCTCAACGTCCGTGCTCCGGTCATGCTCACCCGCGCGGTGCTTCCGCACATGATCGCAGCAGAACGCGGAGCGATTATCAACATTGCATCGCTGGCTGGAAAAAACAGCTTCGTCGGTGGCACTGGCTATGCAGCAACGAAATGGGCGTTGCGTGGCTGGGCAAACTCGTTGATGCTCGAAGTGCGACAGCACAATATCCGCGTTGTAACGATCTGCCCTGGATCAGTGGACACTAATTTTTCGTCCATCAACAAACGCGGCGACACCATCACCCAGCCAGAGGATGTCGCATCTGCCGTGGTGTTTGCGCTCAACATGCCTGCCCGGACAATGGTCAGCGAGATTGATATTCGCCCAACCAGACCGTAGCAGCTCGATTGCTCGCGCACGCCCTACGGCACACCGGCTTCAGCAGCAAGATGCTCGATTGCTCCGATGACCAGTGCTGGCTCGATCGAACGCATACACGCAAAATGACCACGCGGACACTGTGTGCGCCCAATATGTGTGCACGGCCGGCATCCAATCGCCGCTTCGACGATGTGGTGCGGAACGCGAAACGGACGGAAGCCAAACTCTGGAACGGTCGAGCCATAGACAACGGCAATCGGTACTCTGCGTGCAGCCGCAAGATGAGCAATGCCACTATCGTTGCTGAGAACAACCCGGCATGCATCGAGATTGCTGGCAGATTCGATCAGACTGCATCCGGCAGCATTAATCACTCGATGGCTATCGAGCTGGCGGGCAATGCTCTCGCACAGAGTCCGCTCAGTAGTGCTCCCGAACAAAACAACCCGCCACCCTCGTTCTTGAAAGGCGCGGGCCACAGCAGCGAAGCGTTCTGGCAACCATTGCTTGGTTGCATGGCGTGCACCTGGTGCAATGCCGAGCACACGGTCGGTCGGGGTACTTCGCCGACTTGGCGGATAGATCGGTTCGCTGCGCTCGTGGGGTAACCAGAATTCCAGCCCTTCTGCGTCATCGCTGATACCGAGTGCATTGAGTGCTCGAATGTACCGCTCAGCGACATGCACCACACGCGCTGGGCGCTTTTTCAGCCAAACCAGAGCAAGTTTTTCGAGACGATGCTTGGAATAGCGCAGCAGCGCTGATGCTCGCCCTCTTCGAATGGCGTAGCTACGCAGCGATCGCTGCAAATCCACGACCAAATCGTATCGCCGAGCGAGTGTATCACCGATGGCCATTGCCATTGCCGTTGCCGATAACGAACGGTCAACTGCAATGACGCGGTCAATGCGCGGATTCCATCGCCATACGTCTGCATAGTCGCTGCCGACAGCAACGTCAATCTCGGCATCAGGAAAACGGGCGCGAAGCAGTCGCGCAACTGGTGTTGCCAGCACAACATCACCAAGCGAGCTAAGCCGTATGAGCAGAATTCGCACCGGATGCGCTGGAGTGGTGGCAATAGTTGGTTTTCAGTTCACCCCGCTGCTGACCGCCGCCGTCTTGGCTAACGATTCAGCTTGATCGAGCAATGATGCAATGAAGTTCAAGCCGCGCTGCCAGAAATCTGGAGCGGTGATATCAAGCTCGAAGTGCCGCTGCAGCAACCGTTCCGGTGTATCGCTGCCGCCCGCCTCCAACAGCGATATGTACCGTTCCGAGAAACGCTCGATTGCACCATCCTTGTAAAGCTGGTAGAGAGTCAAGACCAGCAATTCTCCGAAGGCATAGGCATAGACGTACCCCGGCGTATGAACAAAATGCGAAATGTGCGCCCACCAGTGGCGGTAGTCATCGGTCAGCGTAACGGCATCGCCGTACATCGGTCGCTGCGTTGAGAGCCAAAGTTCATTGAACGTGTCGCTGCTGAGCATCCCTTCATTGCGGCGATAGGTGTGGATTGCATCCTCGAACCGATTGAGGGCAATTTGGCGAAAAACGGTGTTGACAATGTCGCCAAGCTTATCCATCAACAGAACCAGGCGAAGTCTATCATCGGTTGCACGCTCTATCATCGCATCGAAGACGAGCATTTCACCGAAGACCGATGCGGTCTCAGCGATTGTCAGCGGCGTACCTGCGTTGAAGTATCCCTGCCGTCGTGCCAGGTACTGATGAACGCCGTGCCCAAGTTCATGCGCAAGCGTGGCGACATCGCGCACAGTGCCCGTGTAGTTGAGCATGATATACGGGTGAACATCCGGCACCGTCGGTGCTGAGTAGGCACCCGACTGTTTGCCCGGACGCACCGCAGCATCAATCCATTGGTGGTCGAAAAACTGGCGTGCGATCTGGCTCATGCGCTGATCGAACGCATTGAACGCGTCGAGCACAATCGAGCGCGCCTGCTCCCATGGTATGCGCGAAGTATCGGTTGCAATCGGTGCGTTGCGATCCCACTCGTAGAAATCTTCCAGACCAAGGATGCGCCGCTTGAGTCTGTAGTACCGAGCCGACAGATGATAGGCATCGGTCACTGCAGCAACGAGCGATTCAACAGCATGGTCGCTGATTTTGTTTGCCTTGTTACGATGGCTTATCCACGTTGAATAGTTCCGGCGACGATCGCTCATCATCGCATCGGTGAGCACCATGTTGACAACATAGCTCAGCAGCGGCGATAATTCGCTCAAGCCATCGGAGAGGACTCTGGCTGCTTCCTGGCGTTTGGATCGGTCTGGGTCCTGCAACGACTGCAAGACGTGTTGCAGCGGTACACGTTCACCGCCGATAGTATAGCGTTGGCGCGCGTGTACCTGGTCAAAAAGTTTCACCCACGCGTTGACACCAACGATGTCCATTTCTGCTTCGAGACGCTCTTCAACTTCGCTGAGCGTGTGTGGTGCAAAGGAACGATTGAATTCCAGCCAATGGCGGTATTGCACCAGCAGCGGTGATGCGACCAATCGCGCGAACGCATCATCGGGCATTGTGCGAATCTCAATCGGCACGAAGACAAGCTGCTGCCGAACGGCAACGAGCTGTTCCTCGACCCGCTGCAGCCATGCGATCAGATATTCGTCGTTGGAGTTCGTCGTCCACTCCAAATACACGCGCGAGGAAAGGCGGCCGGCTGTGCTGTAGATATGCTCCAGGTGCTGAAGCATCAAAAGGAATTGGTCGTCGGGAAGCGAGGCGAGCGTTCCGCGCCACGTTTGGGCAAAAGTGCGTGCATCGGTAGCAATGCGGTCGAAGTCAGCAAGGAACTCACCGCTCTCAATTGTCGGGTATAAATCTGCCAGATTCCATTCGACCTGTTCTGCACCGGTTGTCGTCTGTGGTGCACTCAGTTGAGCATCTGTTTGCATACAAAAAGCTGACAATTGGTACTGCGGAGCACCATGGACGAACAACCTGTCGCCTGCGTGTCAGCGCACCCCGTCACCGAAAAATTCCATCAATGATTGCTCACGAATCGGTAGGGTATCGCTACCTGCTCTCCGCAGTGAAACCAACAATTCGGCACTCTGCAAACATCTACTCCAGCACAACCACCAACCGACGCAGTCTCCGCTCCTGGCTTTCGACCGAGAGTACATACACTCCTGGCGGCACCTGCACCGGTATCCGCAGTATTCTACCGCTATCGGCAAACCTGTATTCTCCCATCATTCGTCCCGTGATGCCATACAACACTGCCTGCGTCTTGCCTCGATCAAATCCCTCTGGAAGTGACACCACCAGATCCTCTCCCGTGCGTATCGGATGAGGGCTAACCGCGAGCACGTAGCTACCTTCGTTTTCTTCCACTGCTAACGTCGTATCTTTCACGATATCAATACCGGTTGTGTCCGAAGGATACATCCTAAACTTCATCAATGCAAGTGCTGTGTCATAAGTAGCCACGACGTAAAAACTACTGTCCGCGTAATGCTCGACTACATCTATCAACGCATAATTCGGCGTATCGTTCCATCGCGATTGAACCTCTATCCGGTAATATCCCGTCACTCGACCCGCATCGTTGAGTCGCGCAACGTAAGTCAAACCCAGATCGTACGCACGAGCTACAAGGTAATACCCACCCCACCTCGACCGCTTCAGACGATAATACGTCGATGGCGATAATGGCGTCCGTGCTCCCGCTACCACTTGGGAGGCTGGATACCGCTCCCACTCCACAAAGCCATTCAACCATACCTTCGACAACACAAACTGATTACCACGCATCGCTGCATCGATCACATACCCATCCCCAACAATGTACTCAAGGTCCACATCCCCATCGGGCAACCGTAACCCACGAAGATCCTCAAAGTTCTCCCCACCAAAAAAAACAAGTACTCGACGCTTATCCCGCGTTCGAGACCGCGCCACTATCCCCAACGGACTCCCTTGAACACAAAATGGCAGCATCGTCAACCAATACGTCGTATCTCGGTTCACACTGTCCCGCGTCGGAACCGAAAATGGCAAACCATATCGCCGCACAATCAACTTATTGGACAAATCCTCGCTGTACAACACAAAATTCCACCCCTTCTTCGTTGTGTCCAACATCATGTAGCACGCGTTACCTTCGAAGCTCTCCGCTTCGTTGACAAGACCATAACCCCGCCATACATACGGATACACTTGCTCGATACTGGTACCGCTGGCCGGTCGCGTCTGCCCGGACCATGTGGTGTCCTCCACTACACGCTCCACTCGTAGCATTGTGTCAAGCTCCAGAAACAACGGAATCGGTGATATTCGAGAGTAAGTGATAGAGTAATCCATTAGGCTACCCCAAACGCTAACTCCCCATAAACCAACGTTACCATTACGCAGCCTCCGTAATTGCGACGCATGCACCTTCTTAACCGTACCAAGGGGGGGGACAAAGTGGTAATAACCAGACGTCTGCGCACGTCCGGCTGTATCATACAACTCCACCGCTATCCCATACGTTAGCGGGTGGACTACCACAAACTCCCGACTGCTGAACCACGATATCTTCGATGGAAATGGTTCCGCTACGCCGTGGATCCCACGGTGACCTGGATTGAGAATTAATGGGCAGGTATCAGGAACCTGTCGGATTGGCTTCCGTATCCACTCGAGCTTAAGATTTCCCACCAGCGTGTCCTCGTGCACAGCCTGTGACCAGCAACTAACACAAACAAGCACCATCACAATCGCTATCATCTCCGTATACCTCAGTATTGACACTCGTATGCTCGACAACCGGAACGCCATAGCAGCATATAGGGTGGACCGCAGCTCGGCATTACCTGCTGCGGGTCAAAATTCGACTGTCCGTCACATTCAACGGTATTCCCTGTGATAGTCCACCACTGACAGACCCTTGGCGAATTGGTCGCCACATCCCAACAGTAAACCTGATGAACAAAACAACACTTCGCAACAGTACACGGTGATATGAAAACGTACCAACACCACCCTGGTGCAATCGGGCTAAACGAACGAACTTCTATGTACTCTACACAGCTCGACACAAATGCAGTAATGTAATGATAGGCTTGCTGACTCGCTGCACAGCTCGGTGGTGGCTCGGTACAATGGACCAACAGCTTGGTTGCTGAATCTCGATCGTTGTAATCCTTAATCACCATTCGTTCATTCAGTCTATTGCTCAGCCAGATGTGTTGTTGGCGAAACATCTGCCGGTACCGCTCCGGATCAGCATTTCGGAGACTATCCGCGTACTCCTGATACGCTGAGCAATCCACATACTGCCAATATAAAACACGATATTCCCACATAATCTCTCCACTACAGGTATCGTTGTATCTCCTCCTTACATAGCTAACGACAACCTCACACGTATCATTATTTGGTGGTAACTGAACCACAATGGTATCCGACTGTTGAGAAAAGTCCCAGGAATCCGGTACTACACAAGGCGTCATCGAAGGATCATTCAAGTACACATCGCATGGCGGTTGCGCCCGCAACGATACAATTCCCACCTGCATCAACATCAGAACAGAGAAGAGAAGAGAAGAGAAGAGAAAAACCCTTCACCAATACTGCTCGCATCATGGCTATAGCCTCGCATTAGTGTGAAACTTCTCCATACTCTCTGTAAATGTAAACAAAAATTCGTTCACATTCAAATGAAAATTTGATGCAGAATAACCACCTATCCCCAATTTTGTGAAGCGCCGTTGCGCTCAATACGCAACGCTGGGCATCCCATCAATATTGGTAGAAGCCACGCCCCGTCTTGCGCCCCAGAAAACCGGCAGCAACCATACGTCGCAGAAGTGGGCATGGACGGTATTTGTCGTCACCGAAGCCCTCGTGAAGCACTTCCATAATCGCCAAGCACACATCCAGTCCGATGAAATCCGCAAGCTGGAGCGGACCCATCGGATGATTCATGCCCAATTTCATGACGGTGTCAATATCCTCGGCCGAGGCAACGCCCTCCATCAAGCAGTAAATCGCTTCGTTGATCATGGGCATGAGCACGCGGTTAGAAACAAAGCCCGGGTAGTCCTGCACAGTCACCGGCGTTTTCCCCAGTGCTTGTGCCAGCGCGTATGTTGCCGTATAGGTTTCGTCGCTTGTTGCCTGACCACGAACAATTTCGCAGAGCTTCATCACCGGGACAGGGTTGAAAAAGTGCATTCCGATGACTCGGTCGGCACGCCTGGTTGTTGCTGCAATGGCGGTAATTGAAATCGAGGAGGTGTTTGATGCCAGGATACACTGCTCTGGTGCTCGCTCGTCAAGGATGCTGAAGACCGAGCGTTTGATCTCAAACTTTTCGCTTGCCGCCTCAATAGCAATATCGGCGGTCGTTGCTGCAGCCACAAGTTCTGTGGTTGTCGTAATACGCCCAAGGATTGCCGGGATTTCACTTTCGGCGACGGTGCCTTTCTTTGCTTGACGCTCCAGGTTAGTCTGGATCGTTGCCCGTGCGCGCTCGAGTTGCTCGGCGGCAACATCCACCAGTGTCACCTCGTAACCGCATTGCGCTGCAACGTGCGCGATGCCGTTACCCATCGTTCCAGCTCCAATGACAAGGATTCGGCGAATATCTGCCATCGTTCAATTCCATCAGGTTGGTGAAACGTGTTCAAATCGTCGGCGACGATTAGCCGCAAGATACTGCGCCATGTCAATTGCTGCAATCAAGCTGCGGTAACTTGCATGCCCTGTACCTACACGATCATAGGCTGTTCCATGGTCAGGTGAGGTTCGGACAAACGGCAGCCCTGCCGTAATGTTGACACCACTTCCGCCTGCAATCATCTTGAGCGGGATGAGTCCCTGGTCGTGATACTGAGCAACCACACCATCGAATGATTGCCAGGTCCGGTGTGCAAAAAAACCATCGGCAGCAAATGGTCCGCTCACAGCGATACCCCGCGCTTGCATGTGAGCAATTGCTGGTTTGATGATTCGCTCTTCCTGCTCACCAATCAAACCGTGCTCTCCGGCGTGGGGATTGAGTCCAAGCACTGCCAGACGCGGACGTTCAAGTGCAAAATCCTCGACAAGCGCGCGGTGGAATTGCTCGATAACTTCAACTTGTCGCTCGAACGTCACCGCCTCGGCTACCTGTTCGATCGGTATGTGAACTGTCACCAGCGCAACACGAAGCTCGGTGCATGCAAGCACCATCAACGGTGTGCGTCCGGCAATGCTCCCGAAAAATTCCGTATGCCCAGGGTAGGGGAAACCTGCCATCGCGAGTGCTTCCTTTGAAACCGGTAGGGTAACAAGCGCGTCGTACTGCTGACGCAGAATTGCTTGGGCTGCACACTCCAAGGCTGCGCGCGCAACCGCTCCCGAT
>JBBIUD010000042.1:0-10053 GCA_037440485.1 Chlorobiota bacterium | reverse complement strand
CCAGAAGGCAACCCGCGCTGTATCGCTGCCGAACACGGTCCCGATCGCCTTTGCCGTACCGAAGACAACTGCACTGACGATGTCCCACCACCGATCGCCAGTCACCAACAAGGCACCATAGCCTGGCATGCCACTGAAGATGTATGGCACCCAGAGCGGAAATTCCCCTTTCTTGGAGACCTGCTCTAAATACGGACGAAAACTTTCCGATGAGAGACTATCGGATGAAACAAAAGCACCACCGAAAATCCCCTTCCAGAGAAATACGAGCACCAATACTGCCAGTAGAAGCGTTGCCACAAGCGTCGTCCGGCGCTGCAATCGGGGCAGCAGAGTGCTCGGAAGAATTGCCCGGTGTGTCGTCGGTTGAACGGTCGGAGTCATGGTTGAGCATTCCACCAAAAGTGTAACGAGCAAAATTAGGGAGCCTCTGTCTTGGTAGGAAGCAATCCATATCCGTGGAGGTATCCGGCGGAAGATGCGGCGTGCACGCTCAGGACGAAAGCGCACCAGAGATTGCCTCCGCAAGATCCGGGGGCGATTGGTTGGTTCTAACCATGCGCCGGCGGCGTTCCGTACTTTTGCGTGCCACGTGCCCAACAAGTATGCGGACGATACTGCTGACCACAATCAAAGCCTACCAGCGCTGGATTTCACCACTGCTCGGCAGCAATTGTCGCTTCTATCCGACGTGCTCGCATTATGCCGCCGAGGCAATCGAGCGCTACGGTGTCTGCAAGGGCACGTGGCTGGCACTCCGCCGCCTTTTGCGGTGCCATCCGTGGCATCCGGGCGGTTTTGATCCAGTCCCATAACTTTTACCCTCGCTACATGGATCGAAACGCACTCATTGGCATGATTCTCATTTCGCTCATCGTTGGGGTGTGGATGTTCTATAGCTCCATCCGCCAGCACTCCGAGCAGGCACCCCCGATGCAGCGCGATAGCAGCGCGCAGACAAAACCAGCCCCAACCGCGCCTGCTCCAACCGCACTGGCGCCCGCGCACCCGGCACAGCCGGAAACACGCGTTCGGATTGTCACCGATAACTACCGCGCCACTATTAGCTCGCTGGGCATGACCATCACCGGCTGGGAGCTACGGCACTACAAATCCTGGTACGGCGCGCCGGTGCAACTGGTGCAACCCGGTGCGCGAGAATTGGGAATACTGCTGACAACACGCGGTGGTGAAAAAATTGCACCCCGCCAACAGCCATTCGAATTTCTCAACGCCCCCAGCGGCGACACCATCCGAGTTTCGGGCGATTCGACGTTTACGCTGCGCGGTGTGCTCCGCATCGGCGGGGCAACCATCGAACGCACGCTGACATTCCACGGTGCAAGCTATCTGGTAACAACCCGTATCACGCTCGATGGTGCCGACACACTCTTACCCTTGACGCACCGGTGGTACGACCTCGCCTGGAATTCCGGACTCAAGTACCAGGAAGCCAACAGCGTCGAGGAATCCAGCCATTCGACAGCGTTTGCCAGCTTGAATGGTTCGCTCGATGAACTCGATGTCAGCGACTACAACAAACCCGCCAGCGTTCACCAATCGGGTACGGTCGAGTACATCGGCACGAAAACCAAGTACTTCATGGTCGCTCTGCTCAACGGTCATCCCACCAAGCAGGGTGAGTATTTCCTTGAAGGCGTCATGTACGGCGCACCCAATCAGGGACGGGTCAAGGTGTACTCTGCAGCATACCGCATCCCATACCGCGGCGGGCGGCAGAGTGATTCGGTGGCGGTCTATATCGGACCGCTCGACTACGACATCGTCAAGCCCTACGGCTTACAAGCAACCGTGAATTTCGGCTGGCGCTGGATTGTCCGCCCGATTGGTGAGTTTTTTATGCTGCCAATTTTCAAGGCAATTCATTCGGTGATCCCGAACTACGGGTTTTCGATCATCGTGTTTTCGGTGCTGATGAAAATGTTGCTGCTGCCGCTCTCGCGTGGGCAAATGCAATCGGCGCTCAAGATGAAGGCGCTGCAACCAGAAATCGAGAAGCTCCGAAAAAAGTACGCCGACGATCCCATGACACTCCAGCGAGAGCAAATGCAGCTTTTCAGTCAATACGGCGTCAATCCCATGGGCGGTTGCTTACCGCTCCTGTTGCAGCTTCCGATTCTCTATGCGCTCTACGCAGTGCTGGCGACCAATATTGCTATGCGTCAGGCGGTGTTCATTCCTGGCTGGATTGATGATCTCTCGATTCCGGACCACATCCTCCGCTTGCCGTTTAGCATCTTCGGTATCGAGGCAATCTCCGGCATGGCGTTGATCATGGGCGTAACGCTTTTCATCCAGCAAAAAATGACCATCACCGATCCCAACCAGAAAGCACTGGTGTACATGATGCCGATTATGCTGACGCTCATGTTTTCATATCTGCCCTCGGGGTTGAATCTGTATTACCTTGTCTTCAACATCCTGGGGATACTCCAGCAAGTGTGGATGACCAAGTTTTCCAAAAAGACTATCACGCTGGCGGACCTCAAGCGCATGCCCAAGAAAGAAGGATGGCTGCAAAAGCGTCTTCGGTTAGCACAAGAGCTTGCCCAGGCGCAAGGGCGCTCGCTGCCGGGAGGACTTCCAACCCAGAAAAAAACACAATCACCACAGCGCCCACCGAAGCGGCGGCGGTAGCAACATGTGTGCAGTCGCCACAAAGGCATACCTTTAGGCTTACATCCGCCTGCTTCCGTCCACTGGTAGCGCTAAAACACTCGCCCTCCCAACGGCACATCATCGGCGTCGGGACCAAGCAGCACGACTGCTCCCCGGGTATCCGGCACGCCGAGCACAAGCACCTCGGAAACAAAATCTGCAATCCGCTTCGGCGGAAGGTTGACCACTGCAACGACCAATCGCCCCACCAGCGCTGCCGGCACGTAGCGATCGGTAATCTGCGCACTCGATTGCTTGATCCCGATTGGCTCTCCAAAATCAATCCACAGCTTGTAGGCTGGCTTCCGCGCGCGTGGGAAATCCTCCGCACGCACGATGCGACCCACGCGCATCTCGAGCGCAGTAAATTGTTCAGGTGCTATCATCCTGCCATCGGCAACGTTCAACCACCAACAAAAATCGCGCGCAGCCGGAAAAGACCACCTCTGGTTGCCTATTTTTGCCGACCGACTGGTCAGTCAAATTGGAGCGACCGATGCCTCGACGCCCACAAACCGATGAGCAGTGGAATGCCAAGCGCCAGCAGATCATCGCTGCTGCCATTGGGGTTTTCGCCCAGCGCGGCTTCCATGCAACGAAGATGGAACACATTGCCACTGCTGCTGGCATTGGCAAGGGCACCATCTACGAGTACTTCTCCACCAAAGACGAGCTGTTCCTGGCGGTGTACGACTACTGGATGGATAGCTACGAAGCAGCCATGCAGCGCGCCGCCGAAGAGCATGCCGGCGATCCATTGGCAACCGCCGACGCATTGATCGAGACGGCAATTGGCTTCTACCAGGAGCACGCTGCCTATGCACCGATTCTGCTGGAGTTCTGGGCACACGCACTGCGGAGTGAGGACCCACACTTCCTCGAGCGCATTCGGCAGATGAAGCAAACGCTTGGTGCTATTGGTGCTGGTGTGACGGCTGCATTGGTCAAAAAAGGCGCCTTTGCTCCTGTGGACGTCGAGTCATTTGCCCAACTGGAGCTGGGCATTTCCGATGGCATCTTTCTGCATTGGGTGCTCGATGGGCAGCGCTATTCGCTCCGCGACGCCTATCGTTTCCGGCAAGCAGTCATCGGTGGCGGACTCATGCGTCCCATGCTCCGCCGCCTGCTGGGCGCAAAAGTTGCCAAACGACTGACGGAAGGCTTTCTCTCCCGCTCCTCGCGGAAACGCTCCCGCTAATGTTTCACCATTTGCTGTATTCCTTCGATGCGCATTGCTGTAGTTGTTCTTCTGTGCTGCACCCTACCGGTACTATCGCAAACGCTCCAAGGGCGCGTGGTCACGCGTGACGGTGATCCCGCCGCTGGTGCTGTAGTCTCTCTGGAACCGATCCGCAAACGGATCATCACGAGCGCAAGTGGAACCTATCGGTTCGAAAACCTCCCGCCGGGTCGCTACACGCTCACCATTGGCGGTATCGGTTACCAACCCCTGCGGATTCCGATCGAACTGGCTGCTGGCGACGCCATCGAGCGCACCGATACAATCGGCATCGAAGCCCGAACGATGAGCGAAGTCGTTGTCTATGGCGCATCGCGTCGGCTGGAAAAGATCACCGATGCCCCCGCAGCAGTCTCGGTTATTCTGCCGCAAGAACTCGAACGCGCAACCACGCACGGACAGCTCCCGAAAGCGCTCGAACATCTGCAGGGAGTGGACGTCGTCCAATCGGGCATGAACGATTTCAACGTCAACACGCGCGGCTTCAATACTTCCATCAACCGTCGGGTGCTGGTGCTCATTGATGGGCGCGACCCCTCGACACCACTCCTAAACTTGCTCGAATGGAATTCCCTCCAGCAACAAATGAGCGACATTGGTTCGATCGAAGTCATCCGAGGTCCCGGCTCGGCACTCTACGGCGCCAACGCCTACAACGGTGTTATCAACATCAGCACCTACGCACCGCGCCAAGTGCTCGGCACACGGGCAAGCATTACCGGCGGCGAGTTCAACACGCTGCGTGCCAACATTCGCCATGCCGGAGCCTTTGACCGATGGGCATACAAAATCACTGCCGGCGTGTCGTTCCAAGATCAAGCCTGGGTTCATTCGCGGGATACGACCGCAGGTGGGAAGCTCGAATATCCCGGCTTAGCACGCGACGTCACTGGACAAGTCGTCTGGGGACGCCGCGTCACGAGCATTGACTCGCTCATCAACGCACACCGCCGCGCCTTCCTCTACACACTCACTGCGCGCGCTGACTACGACCTTTCCGATGCAGAGCGCCTCACCGCCGATGTCGGCTATTCTCGCTATGGCAACGAATACTTTGTCAACCAAACCGGACGCATCCTCATCCCGAACGTCGAAAAGCCCTATGCTCGGATTGCGTACAATAGCAACCACCTCAACATCCAAGGCTATTGGACTCGCCGCGTCACTCCCGAACCGCAGATCGTGCTCAACGCTGCAGCAACCTCGGCAGAAAAGTCCGACGTCGTTGTACTCGATGCACAGTGGAACGACACGTTCTTCGGCAACAAGCTCCGTCTGATCGCGGGCGTTCAGCACAGCTACGAGCACGTTCGCACCGCTGTTGCTGGTGCACTGGCGATCATTGACCCAAGCGAGCTGCACAATAACTTTTCGGGCATCTACGGTCAAGCCGAATGGGCATTCCTGCCAACGCTTCGGCTGATTGGTGCTCTGCGCGTTGACCGATCAACGTTCTTCGAAACCCAACTTTCTCCCAAGGGAGGAATCGTTTGGGCACCTGTCGCTGAGCATACGTTCCGCCTCACTGTGAATCGTTCGTTCTTGCGTCCGAGTTATCCGGACCTCTATCGCCGCTCGCCAGCAGGAGCACCGGTAGCCTTTGCCCGCATTGATTCGTTGGTCAGCGCACAAACCGGCGTCCAGCGGCTTGGTGTGCAGTCGCTGCCGCAATGGAACCTGGGCAATCCCGATGTCGGGGTTGAGTCAGCAGTGTCCTACGAGTTCGGCTACAAGGGCATCATCGGGCGGTCGCTCTACGTGACGCTCGACGGCTACCTCAACCAGCGGCGCAATTTCATTTCTGTTCCGTTGGGTGGCTTGGCACCGCAGGTGTATCGCCCGGTTCGCTACGGCAATGCCCAAGCAGATTCAATTCTCCGTGCCGAGTTGAACAAGATCAATCCAGCCTACTTCGATCGGCTTGCATACGACCGTGATGGCACCCCTGCACTGATTATCACTCCGACCAACATTGCCGAAGTCATCGAACGCGGCGTCGAACTGGGCATCAACTACTACCTCAGCGATCGGCTCGTCGCCAGCGCCAATGCGGCATGGCTGGATTTCCGCGTTGTCGAGAATAAACTCCCAACGCAAAAGATCGTGCCGAACACCTCGCCCCGTCGCTACAACATTGGACTATCCTACACCGAACCGCAGCGATGGGACGCAAGCATCATGCTCCGCTACAGCGATGGCTTTACGTGGGTCGCTGGATTGTTCGAGGGCTTCGTCCCTGCCTATGCCGTGGTCAACCTCAACGCAGGCTACTTTGTGACCGACGATCTGCGCGTGTCGCTGAACGTGTTCAACCTGCTCGACCGCCCGCACTACGAAATCTTCGGCGGGACAATTCTGCGGCGCTACGCAACGGTTGCACTTTCGTATGAGTTGCGCTAAACGAGCACAGGCGATCTTTGCTGCACGTGTCGGGGCGTTCAGTACTGAACGCCCCGGCTTCTATTGGTCCAACCAGCGCGGCAATCGTTTGCGGAGACGTCGGTAGCGCTCCGGGTCTGTGCGTTTTCCAACGATACGGCGTTGGATGCGACCATCGGAAGAGCAAACCGTGACAACCGCATCTTGCGGCGATACATCGGCCGCACCGATGATGCGCTCTTGCCCACCAGATGGCGCGGTCCACTTGGAGTCCAGCACGAGCATTGAAACGGAAAGATCGCCGATGTCCACGCCGAACGTATCGGCAAAGCGCGACCACTGGCGCTCGGTGAATGCTTCCGTCGGAGGGCGAACGTGAAAGTGGCACCAATGCAGTCGGTTGCCGATTGCTGTCATACCGCAGCTCTCCCGGTGTGGGCATGGCAGGACGATCGCAAAGTGTGCGCGAAGCAACTGGCGCAGCGCTACCACCTGTGCGCTGGCATGGCGTGTGCCTGGTTCGACGATGAGCACCGTGCGCGCCTGCTCGCGAATCTGGTCGGCGAGCATCACCAGGTCGTCGCTCGTTAGCTCAGTCAAAACATGGCTTATCAGCACCACGCTGCCTGGCGGGATAAGCCAGTGCGTTGCTGCGCGGAACTGGCACTCTGGGAAGCGCTCTCGAAGGCGAGCGGCTGCATACTCAGCAGCGAGCGCCGAGCGATCGCAGAGCACGACCTCCTCACGCGCACCGAATCGGCTGAGCACAACCTCCGCCGCTATACCACTGCCGCAGCCAAGGTCGCACAGGCATGCATCAGACGGCAGCGTCCATCCTCGCTCAGCAAGTTCATCGAGCATCGCCTGCCACTTCCACGCTATGCGCTGGGCAAACGTTGCGTGGTAGAGTTCCAGCTCGCGGATACTCTGCCAGTACGATTGCTCGATTGGCTCAGCGTGCAGAAAGCGCTGGCGCAGTCGCTCCAGAAGCTGGCGGTCGTGGCTCGATAGATTCATCGCCGATTCGGTGCAAACGGTGGAACACACGCGGAGCGATCATCCCGCCGGGACAACCTGCTGTTCCCATCGATCGAAAATCGCGCTGATTGCTGCCACGCCATCGGTGAGTGCTGCCGGTCCAGGCTGCAGAATAATCGCGGCGCTAATCTCGTGGAGTTGACCGGTAGCAACAGCGGGAATGGCGCTCCACCCAGGACGCTGGCGCACGCGCTCTGGCTTGAACGCCTTGCCACACCAAGATGCGAGTATGATGTCCGGCTCTCGGCGGATAACCTCGCTTGGGTCAGCTACGATACGGCGCTTGGCGTCGGGATACTGCCGATGCTCTGCAAAAACATCGCTGCCACCGCAGAGCTCGATAAGCTCGCTCACCCAGCAAATGCCGGTGATAATGGGATCGTACCATTCCTCGAAATACACGCGGGGACGACGCCGGCGCTGCTCGCCACGTTGGCGGTAGCGCTCCAGGTTTGCTTGTAGCTGCTCGACGTACTGCTCCGCTTGCGGGAGCCGACCGATCAACGCCCCAAGCCGAAGAATCATGCTCAAGATACCCTCGACGGTGCGATGGTTGAAACACACAACCTCGAAGCCATTGCGCACGAGTTGCTCGACGATGGGCGCCTGCAGATCCGACCACGCCAGAATCACGTCCGGGTTGAGCGCTCCAATCTTTTCGATGTTCGCGTCCAGGTAGGTGCTGACTTTCGGTTTAGTTTTGCGTGCCTGGGGCGGACGCACCGTAAACCCTGAAATGCCGACGATCAACTCCTCGGCACCGAGCGCGTAGAGGGTTTCGGTTGTCTCTTCGGTCAGGCAAACAATGCGGCGCGGCAGAGACGGACGCATCGCTGGAGCACTGCTCAACGCTTGATACATCGCAGGCGAACATACGGAATGCCCTTGGATCGGCAGAAGAGTTCCTGGTCGGTACGCTGTGCAAACCATGCGGTATCGTCGAGGACCTCCTCGATGTCGAATCCGCCGTGCTCAGCAAGAAGCTGGCGATGGTACTGATCCACCATTGGAACATCGGTCATCACGTAGAGCGCGCCACTGCTGGAGAGAACACGATGGATTTCATCGAGCAAATTCCCAGTGAGCGCGCGGCGTTTAGCGTGACGCTTTTTGAACCAGGGATCGGGGAAAAAGTAGGTGACTGCCTGCACGGTGCCGGACTCGATGAACGGCAGTCCGTTGGCAACAGAATACCACAGCACGGCTGCATTGCCAATTCCTTCCGCACGGATAACACCGTCAAGCCATTCGACTGCAGCGCGCCGAACCTCAATGCCAAGAATGTTCTCGGCAGGATGCGCCAGAGCATATTCGATCAGGAATCGCCCCATTCCACACCCGATGTCGAGCACATTCGGCGATTGTGCTGAGCTGAACAGCTCTGACCACTCAACGCGCTCAATCAGTGGCGGATAGCTTGGCGGCACAACATGCAGTTGCTGCCGTGGCAGGTACACTTGCGGGTTTGTGTGGTGGCGGATGCGGGGCTGCCGATACTTGCTCCAATCAATGCTCGGCATAGTTCTGGCTGCGCAGACGATCCAGGCACTCGATCACGACGCGTCGTTCTTCGGGCGATAACACGGTTGCCCTCTGGTGAAAGGCACGCACCACCGGCTCGAGCTGCTCGAGAAGCTCAAGTCCACGCTGGGTAAGCCGCACTTCAATCCGTCGCCGGTCGGAAAGGCTTGTGGTTTTTTCGACTAATCCTTTTGCAATGAGGCGATCAACGATCCGCGAGGTATCCGAAGCACGGTCAATCATCCGCCGCCGAATATCGCAGGTCGAAAGTGGCTCTTCGCTCCCCCGTAAGATGCGCAAAACGTTGTACTGCTGCTGCGAGATACCGTAGGGCGACAGCTCTTGCTCGAATTGCTCGCATATCCAGGAACTGGTACGCATGATGGTGACAATAAGCCGCTCTTTCTCGGACCGAAACGGACGCTGCTGCAAAAGTTCCTGTTCTACCCGACCCATCGTTTCAGCAATCATCGTCATGAGAAAAAAAATGCGGGCGCAAAGATAGCACCCGCACACGAAAAAAGAGCATCTGCTCCTGATCGTAACCGCTACTGACTGCTCGACTTTTCTGGATTCGACTTGATAAGCTCCAGATTGACCCGAATGCGGACATCTTTGCCCACAATCAGCCCGCCTGTTTCGGTGAGGTTGTTCCACTTGAGTCCGAAATCGAAGCGGTTGATTGTCGTTTCAGCAATAAAGCCGGCGCGCGTGTTACCCCAGGGGTCTTTGGTTGTTCCCTTGAAACGGACGTTCCAGGTTACTTTCTTGGTGATGCCACGAATCGTCAAATCACCGGTAAGCTGGTAGCGATTGTCGCCCAGCTTTTTCATGCTCGTCGCCTTGAATGTTGCTTTCGGATACTTGGTTGCATCGAAAAAGTCCTCGCTCCGGAGGTGATTATCCCGGCGCTCATTGTCGGTATTGATCGAGGCAACATCCACGCTAAAGTCAATCTGCGCATCGCTCCAGTCGGGCTTTGATGCCGTCACGGTGCCGTCGAAGACCTTGAAGTATCCGGTCACTTCCGAAATGACCATGTGGTCAACAGTGAACAGAACGTTGGAGTGACTTTGGTCAACCTTCCAGGTTGCAGGCTGCGCGCCCAGCAGCGTTCCTGCCAGCGCTAGTACACTGAGAATCCGCATATCACAACAGACCTATTGGTGAAACAAAACAACACAAAAGACGGAGCG
>JBBIUD010000041.1:0-10088 GCA_037440485.1 Chlorobiota bacterium | reverse complement strand
ACATCGCTGCTGCGCTTGGAAAACCAGTCGTGGCAATTTTCCCCTCGTCACCGCCAGCGGTGAGTCCATCGCGGTGGCGCCCTCTGGTAGAACCATCAACAGTCCTTGCGGCAACACCGATCGAACAAATCTCGCCCCAGACTGTTGCCACCGCTGTCGCTGAGATCGCTGCTCGCTGCCAATGCTGACTGCTATCGCCAAAGCATCGGAACACTCGGCTACACTTTAGTACACCGAAAATCTGCCGATAACGCTCTGTGTGTGTACCAGTGGACAGGTGTAGTGTTATCTGTGTGTCCATGCTGATAAACCATGCTTGAACAGCGCGATACCAAACAGCGTGTCGCATTCTTGATCGTCGTCTCAGCTCTGCTGCTTTTGTTGTGGGTCGGGAAGGTGCTCTACTGGATGGGCATTCTTCCGGAGCAGTGGCGTTCTTCTCTGGGGACCGTGCTCAGTGTGCTCGTGACGGGAGGATTTATCGTTCTGTGGAAACTCTACGCCGATACAAAGGAGCGATTACACCTGCAGCAACGGCTCATTTCCCATAGCCCCGATGCAATACTGGTGCTGAGCGAAAATGGGACGATTCTTGGTGTCAATAGCTGCTGCACAGAAATACTCGGTTACGACGCAGCCGAGCTTGTGCAGAACCACATCCGTTCGATCGTCCACCCAGACCAGCGGCGGCAACTGACGGCTCTACTGACAAGCTTTCGCACCTCTGCTCCCGCCCCCGTTCGTGCTGACTTTCGGTTTATTCATCGAAACAACCGTGCCTTCCCAGCAGAAGTCGTGGCAACACGCGAGCAGTTTGGACGAAAGCAGTACGTGTTACTATCGGTCCGGGACATCAGCGATCGTGCGCGCCAGGAGCGAAAGATTCAGCGCGTGCTCCATACCCTCGATCGCATCGTCCGGACAATTCCCCAAGCGGTTTTGATTTTCGATGTGGATAAAAATCGTTTCGTCTATGCCGGCAATGCGCGTGTGCTCGGTTGGAGCCCGACTGATATTGTTCGCTGGAGCATGGAGGGATTTCTTGCGTTTATTCATCCAGACGATCAAGTGCAGATGGAGCAGGTGCTCCAGCAAGCGCATTCCCTTGGCGATGGGAGCAATATATCGTGTGTCTATCGCCTCCGTCATGGCGATGAACGCTGGACCTGGTGCTACTCTCGCATAGCCGTATTCAAACGCACCAGTACGGGGCAGGTGCAGCAATTACTGCTGATTACCGACGACATCACCGCGCTCATGGAAGAACGCGCTCAACGCGAGCAGCTCCACCAGCGAATGCAATTAGCAACGCGTGGCGCGGGCATTGGGGTTTGGGAATTAGACCTGCGGTCTCTGGTGCCGATATGGGACCAGACGATGTATCTGCTGCATGGCTTGGCGCCCGAAATCGAAGGCAAGCAACTGTTGCATCAGTGGCGCCGCCGCATCCACCGTGCGCACATGCGGGATATTTTCAGCGCAGTCCGTTCACTGTTACGTCGGCAGCACGGACAGTGCGTGGTCACCTACGATTACTTTTCGCCGACGGGCGAGCGAAAGCACTTCCGCGCGATTGCGACGCTCTCCCGTGCGATGACCGATGGCTCGATGCGGATTGTCGGTATCTGCATTGACGAAACATATCTCCGCCAGCAGCAACAGCAACAGGAGAAACTCCGGCACCTGCTCGAAGAATCCCAGCGCATGGCACACTTGGCAAGCTGGGAAATTGATCCGGTAACGCTCCGGCTTACCTGCAGCAGTGAGCTTTGGAATATCCTCGGTTTGCCGCCTCACCAAGAGCCACTCACACTCAGTTACTATCAGCAGCACATCCATCCCGACGATCGCGAGCGATGGTTTGCAACGATTCTCGATGCCATTCGGCTGCAGCAATCCTACACAATGCGCTATCGGATTATTCGCCCCTCCGACGGTCAACAGCGGTGGCTCCAGTGCAAGGGTGAACCAGTTGTCTGCCGGGGGAAAGTTACCGTCCTGCGCGGGACAGTTCAGGACATCACCGAGCAATACCTGCAGGAACAAGAACTCATCCGTGCTCGCGAGGAAGCCGAGCGCGCCAGCAGAGTCAAGAGCGAATTTTTAGCGAATATGAGCCATGAAATTCGCACACCGATGAATGCTATTCTGGGATTTGCATCGCTGCTGGAGAAAGCCACCACCGACCCCCTGCAGCGCGAGTACATCGCTGCTATCCGCAGTGGGGGACAGACACTACTGCAACTGATCAACGACATTCTGGACCTGTCGAAGCTCGAAGCTGGCAAGATGCGGCTGCAGTATGAACCAGCCGAATTGCAAACCTTTGTTGAGGAAGTTCGCATGTTCCTCAGCGAGCGTGCTAGCTCTAAAGGCATTGAGCTTCGAACCGAAGTGGTGGGCACCGTACCGACTGCTGTCGAGATTGATACGGTGCGCCTGCGGCAGATTCTTTTCAACCTCGTTGGCAATGCGATCAAATTCACCGATCGTGGGTGGGTAACTATTCGCGTTTTCGGTACTCCCTCTGGCACTGGTCAGTGGCGGCTCATCTTCGAGGTCGAGGATACCGGCATTGGCATTCCTGCCGATCAGCTCGATACGATCTTCGAGGCATTCCAGCAAGTCGAGGGTCAAAGCACACGCAAGTACGGCGGTACTGGTCTTGGACTGACAATCTGCAAACGCTTGACTGAACTGATGGGCGGCACAATCAGCGTGCGAAGCACCGTTGGCAGTGGCTCGGTCTTTACCGTGACGCTCCCTGCCGTTCGCGAGGTGACAGTCGAAGGCATCCCCACACGCTCAATGTCAACACACACAACGGTCACCTTTGGTGGCGCTGTAGTCGTTGTCGTTGATGACGTCGAAAGCAACCGTGCCCTACTGCGGTCGTACTTTGAGCACCACGATGCGGTTGTGCACGAAGCATCCAGTGCCGACGAAGCTGAACGGCTTATTGCAACAGTGGAACCGCAGGCAGTCTTTACCGACATCCAAATGCCGGTCCGCAGCGGCATTGACCTTGCCGAGCGGCTTCGAGGCGACCAGCGCTGGGCATCTATTCCGCTGGTGGCAGTAACCGCATCCCCGATCACGTGCCAAGAGCATGCCGCACTGTTTGATTGCGTCTTGCTCAAACCCGTCACGCTGGAAACATTCCTTGAAGCTGCATGCACGGTTCTACCCCATCACATCGAACAGCAGAGCCAGTCCAGTGACGACGAGGAGGACGAGAGCACCGACCTTGGTGAACTGTCGGACGAGCAGCGCACCGTATTGAGCACGATTGCAGCCGAGCAGTGGCGCCAGGCGATTGAGCGGATGAGTTCGGCAGACATTGAAGCATTCATTGCAGCGCTGGAGCGGGCGACCAATGCTTCAAGTCTTCCCGCTTTGCGCCGATACCTTGAACGGGTTCGCCGAGCCTATGAGCAATTCGATATTGCCGGACTTCGGCAGCACTTAGAGCAGTATCGCAGCATTGTTGAGCCGAGTGTGAACAGTCCAAGCGAGGTATAACCATGACAGCCTCTATTCGCCACACAGTCTTCATCGTTGACGATGTGCCGCAGAATGTCCAAGTTGCTGCCACTGCGCTCCGCGAGGAAGGGTACAACGTTGCCTTTGCAACCAGTGGACCGGAAGCACTCGAGCGTATTCCGGTTGTTCAACCCGACGTGATCTTGCTCGATGTGATGATGCCCCAAATGGACGGTTTCCAGGTGTGCCAGCAGCTCAAGCGTAATGCCTCGGTGTCTGCCATCCCGATCATCTTTCTGACGGCGCTCAACGATAGCGATTCGGTCGTCCAGGGGTTGTCCATCGGTGGCGTTGATTACGTAACCAAACCATTCAATACGGCCGAGCTGATAGCCCGTGTCCGTACGCACTGCACGCTCTACACGCTCCAGCGCCTGCTGGCAGAGAAAAACTCCATTCTCGAAGAGTTGACCCATTCACTGGAAGCACAGGTTGCACAGCGCACAGAAGCGCTCCATGCGGCGCTACGGCGCCAACAGAATTTTGGGCAGATGAGTGCAGCGCTGGTGGCACTCATCAACCACGAGTTCCGCACACCGATGACGGTGATCCAATCGAGCGTGGAAATGATGCGGTATGCGCACCGGCTTGATACACACGAACAGGAAACGATTTGCTCAACGGTTCAGCAGCGCATTCGGGATAGTCTTGCGGTCATGCAGAAACACCTCGATTCGATCGCTCTGATGATTCAGCTCCATACGGCACTCATGCACGAAAAACCGCAGCTTGTCGCACCGGCACGGTTGGTGCAGGAGATTGCCACACAGTGTGCTGCCGACTATAATCGTCAGTCCTCGTTACAGGTGCACGTTGAGCATGTACCCGAACAGGCGATCATGATGCCCGAAAATTTCCGCGTTGCGCTCAAGAACATCATCAACAATGCGCTTGCGTATTCGCCGCCGTCGGCACCGGTCGTAGTGACGTGCACAGCCGATGCCAGCTCAATTAGCGTAACAGTTGACGACGAGGGACCCGGTATTGACCCGGAGGAAGAGCACCACCTCTACCAGTGGTTCAAGCGTGGCAAGTCGCACACGACAGTCGGTGCGCAGCGCGGCTTAGGATTGGGCTTGCCGCTGGCTAAACTTGCTGCCGAAACGATGATGGGAACGCTCTGGCACGAACGCCGTTTTCCGCGCGGTACGCGCTTTGTGCTCGATGTCCCCTATGGGCAAGAGCGCATTACTGCTGCCGACGAATCCGGTCAACAAGTCCACTGGTCGAACGGCCGGCAAGTAGCGGTACAATAACCACTTTCCCTCCACGCTGGCGGACAATATCAGCGCCGACGACGCTCTCTTCGGTGTAATCACCGCCTTTGACCAGAACATCCGGCTGCACCGCTTCGATGAGCGCACGCGGAGTGTCGTCATCGAAGATTGTCACAAAATCCACTGCGCGCAAGGCGTCTAACACCGCAGCGCGGTCAGCTTCGGAATTGATGGGGCGATCGGGTCCTTTCAACCGCCGGACGGAGGCATCGCTGTTGAGACCCACCACCAGCACATCCCCCAATCGGCGCGCCGCAGCCAGATACTCTACGTGCCCGCGATGAAGTATGTCGAAGCATCCGTTGGTGAACACAATCTGTTTGCCGTCTGTACGCAATCGGGCAAGGTGTTCGAGTAATTCCGATAGGCTAACAATCACACGGACATCAACGCCAATGGTGAAACGGTACGGCATCGCCGATCGTTGTTGCGTAGCCGGTGGCGTCGTAGATTGCACACCGGCATGAATGAATACTGATGTTGTACCAAACCGGTCATACAAACTCTGTGAAAGCAACACTGACCATTCTGGCAGCGCTGCTGGCGATACCTTCTGTGGCACAAAACTACCCTCGCGCATACGATACCAACGCTGTGATCGTAACGCGTCGGCTGTCGAAGGAACTTTTTGATGCGAACAGCATCCCGTTTATGGAGCCGTTGGTGACGACGGTTAATGCAACCAGCAATGCCCGCTTTTTCCGCCAGGCAGCGATACCGGTTGCACCGGAGCGACCCTACATTCGCTTTGGTGTTCACTCGATGCTTGGCTTTGTCCGCGACGATCAGCGCACATACCATCCCAGTCTGCCGACACTGGCGCAACCGGTTGATTACAGCAAGTACATCGAGCTGCGCAATAGCCAGATTGTGCTCCGTGACACCATCGGGCTTGCGGTGGATTTGGTCAAGCGACTTTTTCACAAGAGTGTGGACTCCGGTCGTGTTCGAGTGCCAACGACAGCGCCGACCGTCTTCGGATATGCGCCATCGGCGATCGAGATTGACCGCGAGTACCTGCTGACATTGGTTCAGAATGACCCAGAGTTTGCGCCGCTCTACAACCTCCTCCCCGAATCCACGCGCCAGCTTGTGGATAGTTTGCTACTGAAATTACCGACAAGCCTATCGCTGCCGCCGGGGCAAGACATGCGCACGATCGTTGCCGCCGTGCCGCAACTCGAGATCGGTGCGCTCTGGGGAACAGAGCTGCTGCTGCGCTACATTCCACCGGTAGTCTTCGACCAGAACATTGGTCGCTTTTCGTTCTGGGGAATAGGGTTGCGGCATTCGATCTCGCAGTACCTGCGCGATCCCTTTGTTGACGTTGCTGTGCAAGTTGGTTATCAAGGGACGTTGCTCCGAAAAACGGTGGGAGTGACCAACGCACAACTGGAAGCACGCGGAGAGTTTCTTCTGGCAAACCTTCACGCAAGCCGTCGCATCGAGGGCATCGCCGATGTCTATACCGGCATTGGCTACGAGCAGCTCACCGCCCGCTCATCCTACCGGTACACCTTACCACAACAGGTGCAGGTCCAGCTTGGTTTGCTGAAAGTGCTTCCCGATGGATCGGCAGTGCGTGATCCTGCCAATGGCTATCCCGGCGACGACGTCGTTCAGGAAAGCACTGCCACGATCACCGTGCGGAACGTCAAGTGGACGATCGGCATCGCGCGCAGCATCGGTCCGGTGACGGTCTGCCTTGACTACAACGTCGGGACGTGGTCGCTGCTATCGCTGGGAATTGACGTCCAGTGGTGATGGTGCCGGCGCTGAGGCAACCGCTTTGACGCGGGCAATAACGTTTGCATGCACGGCAGGGTTGAACGGGCTTGGCACTAGTTCATCGGGTTCGGCAAGGTCAGCAATGGCTTCGGCAGCAGCAATCTTCATCGCGCTGGTGATCGAATCGGCGCGCAGGTCAATGGCTGCCTTGAATAGTCCAGGGAATGCCAGTGCATTGTTGACAGATTTGCCATCGGCAGCAAAGGCGGCGCCGGCCTCGAGCGCATCGTCGGGCAATATTTCGGGAACAGGATTCGACAGCGCAAAGATGATCTGTCCGGCTCGCACCATCTCTTTGGTGATCAAGCCAACTCTGCCGGTCGTTGCGATGACAACGTCAGCAGCGGTCGCATCGGCAAACGAGACTGTTTCAACGCCTATGCGCTGGACCCGCTGTTGGGCAGATTCATTTGGGTCGAATGCAACGACGCGGAAGCCATATTCCTTCAGCAGCTTTGCAATCGCGTAGCCGGCGGCACCAAGACCGATTTGCGCAACCGTGAGCTGCTGGTCGCCGAGGCGACCGGTTTTCTTGAGGGCATTGAGAACTGCCGCCAGCAGAACGGTGGCGGTGCCATGCTGGTCGTCGTGCATGACTGGCTTTTTCAATCGGGCGATGAGCGCCTCTTCAATTGCAAAACAATCGGGTGTGCGGATATCCTCCAAATGCACACCTGCAAATCCGACGGAGGTTTTCTCGACGATCTCGATGAAGGCATCCGGATCGCGCGTGTCCACCAAAATGGGTATTGCACCTAAGCCAACGAATTGGTGGTAGAGCATTGCCTTGCCTTCCATGACCGGTAGCGATGCCAGTGGTCCGATGTCGCCGAGTCCGAGGACACGGGTGCCGTTGGTGAAAATGCCGATGGTGTTTCCCAGCATGGTGTATTCGTAGGCAAGCTCGGGGTTATGCTGGATTGCTTTGCAAACGCGCGCTACACCGGGCGTGTAGAGATTGCGCAGCTCGCCGACGGTGGTTGCAGACTTTGTGCGGACGACCGCAATTTTACCGCCGCGGTGCTGCTCGAAGACGACGTCCTTAATCTCGAGAATTTCGGCAGAGGTCCGTTCGCGGATGGCTCGCTCGATAGCGCCCAGGTGTGGCGCATCGTACACCGCAACCGTTATCTCGCGAATGATGTGGTCATGGCCGATGAAAACTGCACGCGTATCGCCGATGAGTCCGCCTTCCTCGCCGATGACCGTGCACAGTCGTCCCAGCATGCCGGGGCGATGAGGATTTTTGACGACGAAGACAACATCGTTATCGGGCAGGCGAGGGCGAAGCGTTTGAGAATCGGTATCCATATGTGTCCATGATCCTGCAGTGGTCAATTAACTGTCTGGGTCGCGTCAGTTATGGGAGAGAACCTGCGCGAGGTTGGTGCAGACCGAATCCGGGCTGGTGCGATTGTAGCGGTAAGTCGGGATTGGCACAAAAAACGGTTTGATGCCAGCAGCCCGTGCACGGTCGAAAAAGTCCGCATCGTCGGCAAAGCGGAGCGGTGCAAAGCCCAGCTCCAGTGCCACCTGCCGCCGAATGACGAAAGTGCCACCGACAACACAGTCGGCGATTGAAATCAGTTTGCTCGGATCGTGGCGATCCGGCACAAAAGGAGATCCTTCCACCTGCACGCCGCCGTAAAAAAAGTCGTAGCCGGGGTATTCGGCAATGTACTCGCGGCGTACCTCCAGATGCAGCGGCAAATACTCGTCGTCGGAGTCGAGAAAGGTCACAAAATGTCCGCACGCCTGGCGAATGCCGGCTTGACGCGCAGCACCGGTGCCGCTATTGGACTGGAGCACAAGCCGTATCCGATCAGACCGAAGAACGTACGGCTGGACGATTTCCAGCGTCTGGTCGGTGCTACCATCGTCAACGATGATCAGCTCCCAGCGCTGCTCGGTTTGCGCAAAAACCGATGCAATGGCGCGCTCGATGCACCAGGCGCGGTTGTACGCTGTCATGATTACAGAGAAAATCGGCGTTGCCATCGCGGTGATGATTCCGAGTATTTTTGCTGGCACTGCAAACATACCACCGACAGAGTACCGCGTGGACCTTGCCGCTTTTTGGACGATTTGTTCGAGTAATGGCATTGTGCTCAACCGCCAGCAGCTCGAAGCCTTTGAGCGCTACGAGCGCGAGCTTCGCTACTGGAACGAGCGCATCAATCTTGTGTCGCGAAAAGATATCGAGCACCTTTTCGAGCGGCATATTCTCCACTCCCTTGCGGTGCTGACAGCAGTGGAAATTCCCCAAAAAGCGCGCTGCATGGATGTTGGCACAGGCGGTGGCTTGCCGGGCATTCCGCTGGTCATTGCGCGCCCGGACCTTCGGATGGTGCTGGTTGATTCAGTGCGGAAAAAATTGCGAACCACCGAGATGCTGGCGCGCCACACCGGGCATCGTTTTATCGAGGCAGAGTGTGCCCGCGTTGAAGAGCTTGCCCAGCGAAAACCGTCCTACCGCGCTGCCTTCGATGTGATCATTGCACGTGCGGTTGCCGATACGCGCACACTGCTGGAATGGACGGCGGCACTTGTCAAACCCGCTGGTATGCATTTGCTGCTCAAGGGCGGCGATTTGCGCCAGGAGATCAATGCCGCTTGTGCTGCCTTCCCCTCAGCGACAATCGAGGAGCGTCCCCTTCGGCTGCGCGGTGTGCCCTGGCTCGAAGAGCAACAAAAAAAGCTGCTCATCGTTACTTGGCGCAGCACCAGTGAACCACTCTACCAATCAGCGGCGACGCAATGCGAATCCTAACCATGCTGGGTCTCTGGGTGGCGCTCGGCGGTGGGATGGCTGCCGATGCCCAGGTGTCCGGACTCAGTACCCCACAGCAAACAACCCACAGCAGCTTCCGCATCGCTCGACTCAAGTACAGCGGCGGTGGGGATTGGTACAATGACCCTTCGGCTGAAGTGAACCTGCTCCAGTACATCCGCCAGAACACAAACATCGCCGTCGAGCCGCGGTATGAGTACGTGGACATCGGCAGCGACAACATTTTCCTCTACCCGATGCTGTTCTTGACCGGGCACGGCAACGTCTCGTTTACCGAGGCAGAAGCACGGCGGTTGCGGGCGTACTTGGAAAGCGGCGGTTTCCTTTACATTGACGATGACTATGGACTCGACCAGTACATTCGCCGGGAGATGAAGAAAGTCTTCCCCGACCAAGAATTTATTGAATTGCCGTTTTCGCATCCAATCTACCATTGCCACTTTCATTTTCCCTACGGTCCGCCCAAAATTCACGAGCACGATGGCAAGCCACCGCAAGGGTTCGGACTCTTCATCGGCAATCGCCTGTGCGTTTTTTACACGTACGAATCCAATCCGAGCGATGGATGGGCAGACCCCGATGTACACCACGATCCACCCGAGCGGCGAGAAGCAGCGCTCAAGATGGGCACCAACATTGTTGTCTATGTGCTCGGTCAACAGCAGGCAATACCCTAAGCTATGAACGCA
>JBBIUD010000040.1:0-10136 GCA_037440485.1 Chlorobiota bacterium | reverse complement strand
CAAGGCATTAGTTTGGTGTGTGCAGCGTACACCCCAGCCGTCGCGCTCATCGCAGCGTCACAAGGTGGCGAAGTGTTTCGCTCGGTCAACAATGGGCTAAGCTGGTCAAGCCTTGCAAAGTTGCCGATTGGCACTTTGGTAACTGATACATGGATGAGCGCAAGGGGTCTTGTTCTGGTCGGCACCACAAATGGTTTATGGTGTTCGACCGATGGGAGCAGCCTCATGCAGTGCTCAACTGCAACCAGTGCAATCACCGATACGATCGTGAGTGTGACAACATTCAAAGATGTTGCCTTTGCAGCAACATCCACCAGTGCATACTATTCAACCGATGGCGTCCAGTGGCTCGCAGCACCACTATCACTTCCGCAGCCTGGTCGTATTGTCCAGGTTCGATCGAACGACTCTGTTCTTCTTGTTGCGACATCGAGCAGCATTCTCGCCATTGACGCGCTGACACCTCCCAGCTTCCGCACGATAGCCACGCTGGGTCAGCCAATCCATGCGTGCGATATTGCAGCCGATGGCACCATCGGCGTTGTGAGTGATTCCGGTGGTGTGTCCGTTTACCACCGTTACCGTATTGATGGCACGCTGGAAACACGCGTAGCAATGCCACTGACGACAATTCGCAGTCTGGCACTTTCCCGCGGTGGTCGTGCCTGGATTGCCGCTAATGGCCGCACAGAGCTCTTCACCATCGGTCGGACCGATACAGCATTTCAGACCGACACAACTATTCCCGAATTTGTGCTCTATCTCCGCCGGCAACCCTCGGGCGAGCTTCTGGCAACTACAGCCGAGGGCAGCATCTATCGCACAGCCGTTGATTCAATTCTTACCGTCGAATCAGCAATTGAACATACCGTCAGCGTGTTGATCTCGCCAGCATCCGATCAGCTTCGCATCGTCGCACGCATTCCGACTATTCGTGCGGTTCAGATTTACAATGCACTCGGTAGAATCATTGCCACTGAGTGCTATAGCATTCCCCAGCAGTCTATCGAATTGAAACTGCCGGGTAGCACGTCGGGTTACTACCTGGCGGTTGTGCAGACACTATCCGGCTGGATTGCTCAACCATTTGCCAACATTCGATAGCTATGGACCACATCATTCGTACCAGCTCTGCTCCAGAACCAGTCGGAGCTTACCCGCATGCACGGCGAGTCGGTGATTTTGTGTTTCTTTCCGGTGTTGGTCCTCGGCTTCCAGGCAGTGGCGCTATTCCTGGCGCGAAATTTGACCAGAACGGAAATGTCATCGCCTATGATTTTGCTGCGCAGGTGCTATCGGTTTTTCAAAACGTGCGAGCAATCCTGGAGTCGGCAGGTGCACGCTGGGAGGATATTGTGGATGTTACGGTTTTCCTGACGAACATGCGCAATGATTTTCCGGTGTTCAACCAGCTCTGGGCGGAACATTTCAACGGCGTCAATGCCTGCCGAACGAC
Organism: Chlorobiota bacterium; assembly: GCA_037440485.1. Taxonomy (GTDB): domain Bacteria; phylum Bacteroidota; class Ignavibacteria; order Kapaibacteriales; family NICIL-2; genus NICIL-2. Next base: position 8,680 of record JBBIUD010000040.1, on the reverse strand, counting down.
GATCGAGGTTGGTTCGCTGCCGACCCCAATTGCTGTCGAACTCAAAGTTATTGCCTATGTTGGCTCGTAGCGTTTTATTCTTTGTCTCGATCACATGGATAGCAACGGTGCGATTGGTAGCACAGCCAGTGCTATCGTACATCATCCCAGACATCGGCGCACCTGGAATGGCAGTGTACGTCGAATTTATCGCACCGAATTCTGCCGACGTTGACGGCTCGAACTTCAGTGCCAGTGATGGTGTGTACTTGAACAATCCCGCTGATCGGCTTGCCATTGAGCTTGTTCGCCCCGATGATTCGAGCAAAATTGTGTTCGGACCCTGCGTCATTTCGTGGTACGGCAGGTTGATCAGCACGATCGCATATATCTCACCACAGGCAACTCCCAATTCCTGGGATTGGCGCCAGCTCAATTCCCAATGGCGCATTCCGATACGCATCCGCACGCCGAATGGGATTACGGCAGTGGATACATTTTACATCGTTCAGCCAACACCAGGCGGTGACATAGGAACTCGTACAGAAACCGTCCTGGGACGACCACCGCTTGGGGTTCGATCTCGTCGAGGTGCACTGCTGTTCGATAGCCTCATCCTGGGAGCACGCACCTATTCCGTCTCGACCGATGACCCCGACCAAAATGCAGCCAACGGCAACCAAGGTTACTTACCGCTTGTCTTGCTCTCGCAAGGACCGATACGTGGTAGCTCACCGACCCAGACTCGCTTGAGTCTCGATGCAAACGGTATTGACGGTGGACCCGGTGGTGGAGGCGGCAGCGGTGAATTTTGTGACATTACAGGCGGCGGTACTGCGGGCGGAAGTGGCTATACAGGTGGCGGTCGCGGTGGAAATAACACGCCAAACAGCTATCGCGCGACTGGTACCGGTAGCGGTCCCAATGGAGGTTCGCTCAATCAAACAGCCGCAGGAACAGACGGCGGAGCCTACGAATCGTCTGGTGGTGGGACCGGACATCCATTCGGAGCAAGCGGCGTCGGTTGCAGCAGCGGCAACAATTGCTCACCCGAAGGTGCACGCGGTGCTGCAAGCGGCGTGTCCGATAATCGCGATGGCGCTGGTGGTGGCTATGCAAGCGAGGGCGCATCAACCAGCATTGATGCGAATAACGGCGGCAAAGTACACGGCGATAGCACGCTCATCCCCTTAGCGGGAGGGTCTGGTGGTGCAAGCGGCAATCCTCGGAACACATCGTTCCCGTTCACTGCGTGCGGCGGACGTGGTGGTGGTGGTGGTGGTGCTGTTGCACTCGTCGGGTTACGCATCGAGCAGCTCAGTATCACTGCCAACGGTGGCGACGGTACGGGAAGCGGTACAAACACATCCCGACGCGGTGGAAGCGGAAGCGGAGGAGCCATTCACCTGGCAGCTCCGCTCGATATTCGGCAGGTCTCGATCACAGCGCGCGGCGGCGGTCAAGCAGCACCGACTGGTCGAGGCGGCATCGGACGTACGCGCATTGACGCACTTGACCCGACCGCTGCAACTGCCGATCCAATGCCGTACCGCGGACCAACAATGGACACGATCAGCGTTGCACAGGCAACATTCACCGCCAGCGGAAGTGGTTACCCGGGCAAACGTATTCTCCTTTTCATCAAGCCTTCCAACGGAATTTGGAGAGTGTACGACTCAACGACTGTTGGAAGCAATGGACGCTGGAGCATAGCAGTGCAGCCGCCCGCCGGTGCTGAGTATCTCTACATCGCAGCCGCACAACGAGAACAGCCATTTATAACCACACGGTACACGGCACGTCCAGTGGCAGTTTTTTCGCCTGCATCCGGTCGCATTGTGCGAATCCTTGCTGCACCAATCGAGGTCGCCCCAAGCAACGTTGATTTAGGGAGAATCTCGTGTGCTATAGGCGATGTTGTGCGAGATTCTATCTTGGTACGAAATCCAGGCACATTGCCTGTTAGCATCACTGGTGGCGGTTTTCTCAACCCAATTAGCGGCTTTAGCGTCGTCCGACCACAACCGCTCCAAGCGACGCTCAATCCGCAAGGGACAATCTACATCGTGGTGGAATACCGAATCCAGCCCACACGTTTCGGACCGCAACGCGATACACTCATTCTTCGAGGTGGCACACCCGAGCAAATTTTAGCGCGTGTTCCAGTTCAAGTGATCGTGGATAGTGCAGGCATCATCGTAACCGATACACTCAATACCCAGCCGATTGGATTGATTGACTTTGCCGAAGCATGTCGGGGACAAAGCAAAGAACGCACCTATGCTCTACGACTTGTCGGCACTGCACCGACGACTATTCAAAGTATCACAACCGCAGCATCGCTTTTCCGCATCGGTCAGCTTTCGCGCACAACACTGGCAGCCGGCGATACGCTCCATCTTCGCCTGCGTGTTGTACCACCGGATGTTGGCGACTACTTCGACACTCTCATCATCAGCAGCGAGCTGTGCAACCAGACTCTACGTATCCCGCTGCGTGTGCGCGGTGTCGCATCACAAATTGTTCGCATCGGTGATGTTCGCGGTGTTGTGGACTTTGGTAATGTCCGAGTCGGTGGAAACCGAACACTGCGCATTGGCATCGCTAACCCAAGCTCAACAGATTCGGTTATCGTTCTCCAACCGCTGCAACCCTCCGCACCATTTTCATGGCAAACGGTACCAGCAGGCATACCGTTCCCGCGAGCCATTCAGCGTGGCGATACACTTTGGATTGATGTGACATTTGCACCAACAACGATGGGCATATGGAGCGACTCGCTTGTGTTCATGACAGCACAGTTTGGCGTAAGCTGTCCCGACACAGCACGCTTTCTGTTGGTTGGTCAAGGTACGCTTTCCTCGGTTGTGCCATCGAAAGCGCAGGTTGATTTTGGTATCCTCCAGTGCGGACGACGCCGCGATACACTCTGGCTCAAAAACACGGGTAATAGCTCGGCGGACGTTTTCTTCCCGGCAACGATCGCCGGTGCCGATGCAGCATACTTTACCATCGTTGAGCAACCGGCAGTCGCTACAATACTTCGCGCCGGTGACTCTGTCCGAATCATCATCGAGGCACAGATTTTTCCCCAGAATGCCGACGGTATCAAGACCGCGACACTGATGGTGACGATTCGAGACGATTCAACGCGGACGCTACAAGTACCGCTTCAGGTTCAGCAACAAGCGCTCGTACTTGAGTTCACTCCACTGCCATACGTCTTGACCGATGTTCCGGTCAACTTCACTTCGCAATCCCAGCCTCCGCTGACGGTGCGTAACCTTAGCAGTGTCGAAGCATGCATCGCTGATATTCGCACGACACGTCCGGAGATTGTGCCGTTGATTCGAACAATCAACGTTCCACCCTACTCCGCCAGCCGTGACATTTACTTCAACATCACGCCTACTTCGCTTACACCGATTGAGGATACCATCACAATCATCCTGTCGTGTCCGTGCACAGACACATTCAAAATTCCCATTCGCATCAATCCCACCAATAATGCACTGGCAATTACACCGCGACCACTCGATTTTAGCGTCGTTCCGCCCTGTACGACACTTCGTCGCAATCTGACACTCAAGAACAACGACCCCCGAAGTAGCGCTATCATCGAGGATGTTGCTATTGTTGGCGCAGACTCCAGACTTTTTCGAATTACCGCGACACCCTGGGCACAGCTCCCCTATAGCGTTCCCTCAGGCTTCAGCTTTTCGATTGAAATTGAATTCAACCCTGCCGGCACCCGCGCCGGCCTGAAGAGTGCAGACTTCACGATACGCTACACCATCAACGGTCAGGATGTGCTCGACACAGTTCAGCTCCTCGGTGAACGGACTATTCCAATTGATGCTGATACCCTTCTCGATTTCGGTGAGGTCAAGCAGGGCGACACTCGGACATTGCCGCTCCGCCTGACGAACAATTACACGCGAAGTATGACATACACATTCACCGTTGCGCAGTGGAGCAACTACTTCGCGGTGACGCCACCAGTTGTCAACATTGATGCCATCACACAATATGGCTCAGTGGACGTTGAGTTCAGTGCCCAAGACATCGGCGAGTATTGGGACACTCTCTGGGTCAAATTTGGTAGCATTGGGCTGAGCTGTACCGATAGCATACCTGTCGTTCTGCACGCTATTTCGTTGCCGGGGATTGGATTTTCGATATGGCTTGATTCGCTCCAGATTCTCAACCCACGAGACCGCGACGTTGCCCTCAACATCTACGCTCAGCTCGACACCAATCTTGTGCTTTCGAATGCACAATTGATGCTCGTCGTTGATTTACCCAATCAAATCTTCATGCCTCGTGGTGTTCGAGCACGCGGCGGACGCATTGTTTCTTTCAACAGTCGTACCTACGATCGCCATAGCATCACGCTCACGATTGACACATTGCTCAACCCCATTAGCAATCAACCGCAAGTTATCGCGCAATTGCTCGGTGATGCAATGCTGGGCGATCGACAGTGTGACTCTGCCTACATCGTCCAGGCGCGCTGGACCAATAGCGGTATCAAACCCACAACATGGAACAATCCATCGCTGGGCAATGGAATGCTTTGCTTGACACTGTGCGGTGCCGGCGGCCCCCGCTTGCTGGGTTCGCAATTGCAGCTTCCGCTGCTAACGATCGTACCGAATCCAACCACAAACGACGCTACGTTGACAATTGCCGCCAATGAACGCGGTGAGTACCACATAGAGCTTATCTCGCTGGACGGAACAGTGCTGCAGTCGAATTCCATTGGCATGCAGCATGCGGGCATGGTGTATGAATACCTGCTAAACATGAGCCACTATCCGACGGGTATTTACTGGCTGCGACTTCGCACACCGAGCGCAGCTCGGACTTTGCCATTGATTCGAATACGCTAAATTTGCGTTGCGATGAGGACGACACACCAAAAACACGCTCTGCTGCCTGCTTGGTTGGCTGCATGCGTACTCGCCGTGCAACTGGTGAGCGCATGGCACTCCCATTTGGAGGGATGGAGCACTGTGCCCTCGGTGGTTTCTGCTGAGCAGCAGCATTGTCTCCTGTGCCATGTCCCCATTGCATTGACTGAGCCGCCCTGCGATTCGACGGGAATCGTGCTTGCTCATGGACTCGACTCAGTCATTCCTCCATCACAGCAATTTGTCCCGCACGCACACCATTCACCCAATCCACCACGAGCCCCACCAACTGCGCTGTAGTTATCCGCTTTATCCGATCGTCAGCGCAGTTGATTTCTTCCGTCGCTTGTCATGCTGCTTTCTGTGCTTGCATGGGCAGTTGCCGGTGCAGGTGTTCTCACTGCCGGCAATGGCCAGAGTGCGCATCTACATGGTATTGTTCGCGATAGCACAAGTGGTGCTCCCATCGCAGGAGTGACTGTTGTCCTGCTCGATAGTCAGCGTGTCCGTTACAGCACAACCACGGGAGAATTTTCTCTCGGATCACTTTCGCCTGGCACATACCGAATAGGCTTCCGTCGCCTTGGCTACTATGACCGTGCTATAACACTGACTGTCCAGCGAGATACAAGCATCCTCGTCCACATGCTGCCACTTGGGTATCAGGCTCAACCCATAGTCGTCGAAGGAAAACGTTCATCGGTTGTTGGGACTGAGCATGCACACGAGCTCGACACACGCGAACTTGACCGCCACCGTGGACAAACCCTTGGTGAACTAATCGAGGAGCTTCCGCAGGTTGCACTCTTGCAGACAGGTACCGCGATAGCAAAGCCTGTCATTCGAGGTTTACACAGCCAGCGTGTGGTTATCACCAGCAACGGTATCGCGCACCAGGCTCAAGAATGGGGACTCGATCATGCGCCGGCACTCGATCCATTTGTGCCATCAAGTATTGCGGTGGTCTCGGGTGCGGCAAGTATCGAGGATTCATACTCTGCCATCGGTGGTATCATTCGCATCGAACCGCCACCGATAGAATTCCATCGCCCGGTTGAAGGGAAATTCTCCCTCGTCGGTGCGAGCAATAATGCCTTGGTTGCAGCATCGGCACTAGTGCGCGGTAGCGATGCCGTGATCCCAAACACCGGGTACGTGCTCCAAGCCAGCGCTCACATTGCCGGCGATAGCCGCACGCCAGACTATGTGTTGTCGAACACTGGCTCGCGTCAAATCAGCGGACTGGTGTCGCTCGGCTTTGACCAAACGTCGTGGCGGCACAGCGTGAGCTATTCCATTTTTTCTGCAGAGCTTGGCATTCTTGCAGCGTCGCACACCGGCAACCTTGACGACCTTCGGCGAGCAATCGAACACGGTACACCGCTTATCATTCGACCCTGGACGTACACCATCACCAATCCACGGCAACAGATTATTCACCAGGCTCTCCAGATGCAGAGCACATACTCCGGAGACGCTGGAACAATCGAAATACGGTACGGCTGGCAGCGTAACGATCGCAGCGAGTTCGACGCACACAACACGCGCTATCTCGACAGCTCTGCCCTTCGACAAGCACTTCAACGACCAGCGATGGAATTATCGCTGTCAACGTATCAACTTGAGGCGCGCTACCGTCGCTCGGGTGCTCATTCGAGCACCACGTTTGGTCTTCACCTTCTGCGCCAGAGCAACACACGAAGCGGCAGCGTCTATTTAGTCCCTGATTACCTTCTCTTCGAAGGTGGTCTGATCGGAGTGCATACACAGTCGCTTGGTCAATGGATAGTGAGCTTTGGCGCTCGCAGTGATGTGCAGTGGATGCGTGCACGCCCGTACAATAGAAGCATCGGAGCAGCAGAGCCAGACTCGACACTCTTGTTTTCCGGACTCGCCATTCACTGTGGCGTTGAGCGATTACTTGCCGAGCAATGGCGGATGCAAATCAATGTAGCAAGCCACTGGCGGCCACCATCGGCAGTCGAGCTGTATGCAAACGATCTTCATCACGGAACCGCACAGTTTGAAATAGGGAACCGCTTGCTCGGTGTTGAACGGATGTATTCGCTCGACGCCCGGATCGTCTCATCTCTCGATCGAATAGCGCTCGACATATCGGCGTATGCGATGTACTTTCCCCGCTTTACACAACTACTTCCGGACTCGATACCAACAGTGACATTCCGCGGCACATTCCCGACAGTGCGGTACATGCAGCGCTCAGCAGTTCTCGTCGGCAGCGAAGCTTCGTGTTCTATTCCTCTAACCGGCTCATTCCGATTCGACGGACAGATCGCCATTGTTCGAGGGTTCAATCCAACGACAACGGAATGGCTACCGTTTCTTCCTGCTGACCGTGCGCGCCTTGCTCTCCACTACCACGCCGATCGCATCGGTCGCATCAATGCTGCCTACGCAGAACTATCGCTCGACGCTGTGCGCCGCCAAACGCTCATTTCTACAACAACGTTCGACTATGCGGCTCCACCGGCCGGCTACGCCACACTCACACTAACCGTTGGAGGAAAAATTGACCTCAGCGGAACACCAGCCGAGCTGAGCCTGAGCGTTCACAATCTCCTCAATCAATCATACCGCGATTACTTGAGTCGCTATCGCTACTTTGCGCTCAACCCTGGACGCAACACCACATTCCACCTGACAATTCCAATCGGTATGTTTCACTCACAATCAAACATTTCACAATGAAAACATCCTTTGCATTTGCCCTCAAACTTGCATTGCTTCTGATGGCACTTAGTAGCTGCGAAAAGCACAGCACTGCCCATGAAGATGAGCACAAAGTGCCGGGAACCTTTATTCTGCAGCTCATCAGCGATTCGGACACTGTGCATGCTGTGTGGTCCGATCCAGATGGTCCAGGTGGTAATCCACCGCAGGCAACACCACTTTCATTGCGGGCAGGAAACTACCGCGGCTTGCTTACTATCATCACAACCGATGGCGATACACTTACCGACGTCATCCGACAGCAAGGAACCGAACACCAGATTTTCTACACCCCAAGCCAGCAGCTCGCGCAAAGCTTGACCATCACGACCGCCGATCGTGACACACGTGGTATGCCACTTGGATTAGAAACGTCCTGGACTGTCCGTCAACTTCAGGCACCAATCACCGGTACCGTTCGCATTCAACTCTACCACTATGATGCGAACACCAAGGACGGACAAAACCCATCGCCGGAAACTGATGCCGACATTTCATTCGATGTAGAGCTACGTCCCTAAACAAACACATTTCGGAAAGCTTCTTCCGGCGGCGGATAAGGCTGCTGGAGAGCGGCATCAATTGCTGCTGTCATGCGGTGGGCACAGTCGGTGTGCATCGCATCGAGTGTTTGCTGCGTCACAACTCCGCGCTCCAGTAAAAAAGCTTCGTAGCGGAGGAGTGGATCTCGCTTTTCCCAGTATGCCAGCATCTGGCGAGGGACGTAGCGAAAATCATCGTGTTCGGCATGACCGCGCATGCGCATAGTTACCGTCTCAATTAATGCTGGACCGTGTCCGTGTCGGGCACGTTCGACAAAGGTACTGACGGTATCGTACACAAGCTCGACGTCAGTGCCATCAATCGTCACGCCAGGACAACCATAACCGACAGCTCGGTCACTAAGCTGCTGGCATGCATACTCAAGCTCACGCGGTGTGGAGTAGGCGTACTGGTTGTTTTCGATGATGACAATCAAAGGCAGTTTCTGCACCGCCGCAAAGTTCATCGCCTCGTGGAATTCGCCGACGTTCGAGCCTCCATCGCCGATCGTGGTC
>JBBIUD010000039.1:0-10158 GCA_037440485.1 Chlorobiota bacterium | reverse complement strand
CAACCCCTGCTGTGTAAAGGCGCGAACGACAAGTGGAAATTGCCTATGAAGCACTGCACTTCTCTGCCGCAGAGCGTCTCGGACGTGAATATCAACGGTGTACTGATCCGGCTGTAAGATAAATGCTCGTTTACCAATCAACAGTGCTGGGTGCAATTGAGTAGCAGGCTTGAGGCTTTCTAACACAATGCGGAGAGAATCAGCGCGTGTTGCACTCCGAACCGAAATATGCAATTCGAGCTCTGCTCGGAGGATTGCTGGCTCTGCGGTGGGCATGAATACAAGATGAGTATCGGCGATTGCGTATGCGATCTCAACTCGTGTACGGATGGAATCAATCCGGTATTGAGTAACCGCAACTGAAAGAGGAAATGCACCACTCGCTTGCGACGTAGCACTGCTCAGTATGAGCAGCACGCATGTCCGTACATAATTGCTGAATGCTCTTCGCATGATTTTTCCGCGCAAGGATGGTACGATGGACAGTCCTGCGCTCCGGGGCTTGACGACTTATAACACTGATGTCAATTGATGTCAATTCAAACGAAGCGTAACCGAAAAGCGATTGACGATACCAAGTGTTGCTGTAGGTTGAATAGAGTAGTCGAGCATACCGTCGAAGCCGCTTCCGATATATCGGATACCAACACCACCGCTCAAGCCGAATACGCTCTGGTTGAAGCGATAACCAGCGCGTAACGAGATAAGATCATTCCATGTGTACTCCGTACCGATGGCAAGCTGTTCGGGTACGTCCGAGAGTGTTTCAAAATCGAGCGCTAACAGCCAGCGATGCTCGCGTTCTTTGTTGATCGCTAGATTGGGGTCGGATTCATATAAGCCAAGCAATTCGGAGGTCAAATCAGCAACAAGCCCAGCTTTCAGCGAGATTGGTGCGTTATAGGGATTGACCAAGAACGAACCATCAATTTGCTGATACTGGAGCTCGCGCAGTAAATCCGTACGGAAGTTCAGATCAGCACCGCTGTACTGGAGCTGCGGTCCCAGATTGCTAACCGAGAATCCAAGTCGAACACCACGGAAACGGTACATTGTCCCAACATCAGCAAGAATGCCGCTCGCACTCATGCCACCGATGCCGTTCTGGATATACTTGACCGTTACACCAAATGAAAATTGGTCGGTCAGTTGTCCTGCCAGCGTACCGCCAATTGCTACGTCGGTGATACTGTACGTTGTGTTGAGCCGATTTTCATCCTGCACCGTTGTAAACGGTATCGGACCGCTTGTAAACGAGGTCACCGACAGTCCCGCACGATATTTTTCGCTGATAGGAACAACACCAGCAATGAAATTATGCGAGTATCCACCGAACCATTGGGTGTAGGTGAAGTGGCCCATGTAGCCATCAACATCTACGATACCGGCGTTGTTGTAGTAGAGCGCGGTTGGATCGTTGGCGATTGCTGAAAATGCTCCTGCCATACCGTTCGCCCGTGCACCAACGCCGATTTTGAGAAATTGTGCACCAGCGGCACCGACTTTCCGGAATTCACCGGCAGATGAGCCTTGCGCACCTTGCGCAAAAGCAATTACTGCACATGCGAGCAGTGCTATAAAAACTTGAACGATGTTTTTCATAGTGACTTCAACTCCAGCAGTTATTAGCGACCTAAAATGCGTGCACCACCGACAACGATGGCGAACTTCTTGACTGTCTGAGCACCGTTCGGCGTTTCGATAACCGCGATCAAACCCTGCGATACCGCACGTTGGAGATTATCGCTGAGCAGATTCCACACATCCATTCCATACCGATACGAACCATCTTGATCAACGTGGTGAATAGTGCGGATGAGGTCTCCTGCCACCGTGTAAATCTTGATGGTGCATTCCTTCGGAAGGCGTGTAAAGTAGATCTTCGCATCGTACGATGATTTCTGCCCAACATGGGTGATGACGTATGGATTGGGGACAATAAGGACTTGATCGAGATCGCTGTCAGTGATTTGGTCCTGAGGAATTTCAACATCAGAAACTTTGAATGTGACTTTTGCTCCTGGAAGCGGGAGCCCAAACGGACCACCTGCGATTTCAACGATCACTTTATCACCAGGTTTGAAGTCTTCCGTTGCCGTGGCACTATCAGGAGGCAACGGAATTTGACGACCTGCCGCTCCACCTTGCCGACCACCTTTTCCGGCAAAATCAAGCCAGAAGGTACCACCATCAACCACTATAGCATGGGTGAAATCAATCGTATCGCCTTCAGGAGTAATCGTCGAAAGGTAGTACCGTCCCTGGGTACCAACTGGACAACCTTGGTTAGCACATCCAGCTTGCTGGCTTCGCTGAGTCGCAGCTTCCTTGCTAGCAAGATTACTCTTTGTGTAGCGACCGTTGAGCCATGCATATGCACTCAAATTGAATCTACCTATAGGCACAGCTCGTGGATGCGGGTATTGATACACATCCGATGTCCCGGTTTGACTGTATGCTACTAAGTCAACTGGAAGCGATACCGTGGCATGCGGCACATCAACAGGGTACGACACCTGAACGGAATCACCCTGCGGTGTTGGACGGTTGTAAGTGAGAATATTCCGCACACGGACGTTGAGATAGGAAACATCGAACGTCTTTGTGATTGTGTCGGCTTGCCCTAATCCACGGATTCGTACAAAACGCGTCGTAATGGTTTCAACGCCACCGGGGAGAAACTCGACTTCATATCGAGCAGCCCCGTTATTGAAGCGCTCGTACTGTCCCGTCTCGAAATTGATAGCGAATTGTTCGACGCGCGGAATGTCTGTTCGGCGGAATGGTCGAAACTCGAGGAATGTGTTTGCCGTGCCACTTACTTTCTCGATACGATGTGGGCGGAGGATGCCGCCAAACTGCTCAATGAAATAATCGAACGAAAGCGCAAACGTTCCTTGAATCGTCCGAGTATTTCCATAGCACGGTTTGTCGGTATTCCACGTACCACCACGATAGGTGACATCAGTATTGTACGGATGGACAAAGCTTGTCGGATCATTCTGTGCTTGTTCACAGAGCGTGTTTATTTGCGACACCGTATTGGGTGACACAAACACCATTGCGACGTCTGAGAAAAAGTTATCGAACAAGCAGTCTGCCGGTTCGTAAAGCACAAAGTATTCGGCGAGTTGTTTGCCCGTGGTTTTATCTCGGACGATCAAGCGATTCGCATAGAAGCCTTTGTACATGGTTAGTGTGTTATTCCAGATCGTGTCTATGCACGAATAGAAAGTTGTTGCCGAGGCAGCAGGCTGAAACTCTAACTCGATTTCGTGACCAGAAAAGAGCTGAGCGAAGCGGTTAGCATCTTTGGGGATGAGTCGGAAATTGTATAGACCACCCAAGCGGTCACGATCTTCGGTTACGGTAATGCTTGGTTCGCGATGTGGACCTTTTGCAAGAGCGAATGCCTGGACGATGTTGACCTTGTCAATTGCAACGCTTGTTTTGATCGGAGTGCCCTGGGTATAATCTCCTTCATCGAGTGCGAGGACGCGGTAGTAATAGTCAACGTTATTGAGTATTTCCTCTCGCCGGCGGAGGTCTTCATCCTGAGAGATTACACCGTCACCGTTATCATCGCCAACATCGAGGAAGGTGCGGTTATTGGTAACACTGTCGAGGTAATTCCGAATAATCTGCCGTCCCCACTGCGTATCTACCCAATCATCAGCCATCCACTGCACCCGAACAGTACCACGAGCCAATTGCGACCATATACTCGCCATCGCTTGATTCATCGTGGTTGTATCGGTTGTCGAAAGCGGAGTTTGTGGAATTTGTCCGTTGGGAAGAACGGTCACTTTACCCAGTGTCAATGTATCGTAGCGATTGGGAGAGCTGATCGTCCCTCGCGGTATAATACCCGACCAGAACGACCGCCACGGTTCAGCAACGGTATTGGGTATGCGACGAACAATCAGAACGCTGTCGTTGAGGACTTCCGCAGCTGAGAGTAATCCAGGATAGAGCATCCGAATACTACTTTTCGCCGAGGTTGGAAATACCCGAATCCAAGGATATCGAGCGCTGTTGATGTCACTGCTATCGGAGAGAATCGCCGTTGACCAGAAGGGCGACGGTGTTCGCCACTCACCGATCAACTTCCAACCGAACGGGCTTCGGCCGCCTGGATAATCCGCCGTCGGTGAACGGAAATCAACGTCGAAGGTGTCTTGAGTTGGCACACGCGAACGGAATATGCGGAAGCCCATTATATCCATGCCTTTTTCTTCGCGGTCATACGAGGCATAACTTGTTGTGTCCCACTTGACGATGATGGCATGGTTGAGCGGTTCCCAGCTAACTTTGGGTGCTTCTGGTGGCTGCGGTGCTGCAAAGCCGTTGTCATAGACTCGCTGGGCAAAGCGCGTCCGACGAACAAGATTCAGTAAGTCTTCCTCTGTTCCATCGGCTTCTTCCTTGACGGGAGGAGCAAGGATCACACCAACGACGATGCGCGCAGTATCACCGGGCATCATGTTGAACGGTCCAGTTGCCATCAAGAAGCGCTTATCGCCGGGTCCGGTATCACCATCCCGGGTTCCGGCTGCCATGAAATCATAGCGCTGGACATCGGTATTGGGGTCGTTGGCAATGACCCAGTTGCGGAAGGTACGCAGCCCAAGTTGTTCGTTGAGTGGATAGTACCCTTTGTCCTTGCGAATGTTGAAAAACTCATCCACCGCAGGACTTTCGAGAAACGTCATTCCAATGTACCCGAATCCTTTTCCCCGTTCCCCCCGATCAGTATTACTCCATTGGTACGCCAAGTTGAGCGTCGTGTCTTGGAAGTAGTAGCTCACGCGATCGTTGGCTGCACCAGCAGCATAGTTGGGAAATGCAGCAAGGTCAAAGTCAGCAGCAGCCGACATCCAACATTGATACAGGGTGTCAGTCGAGCGATTGATGATGTTGAACCGCATAAAAATGAAGTGCCCGTATTCCCCGAATCCCCATGTGTAGAAGGTTTGCTCAACCTGAATACGCAGTGGATACCCCAGTGCGCGTGCCTGGTCTTCCCCGATTTCGTATGCCCGCAGATCTGTGTCTTTGTACACGCAGAAAATATCCTCCTGCGAGATAAATGCAGGACCTTTGGGGTATGCCGTATAGTTCCGCTGAGCTGTGTCGTTGATATAGTAGCCCACATAGCGAGAACGATTTTTGACGGTCGCAATGTTGACCAGTGTATCATTGGGATTAGCATCCCAGATGGGCCAATTCGGTCCATCGGCAGGGTTACGCGGTGCTCCAGTTGCTCGCACAAAATCTGTGGATAGATACAGGCGATTTTTCAGGATTGCCTCCTGCGACCGATCGCCTAAATCGCCGTCGTCAATCGAACCAGGAGTCATCCAGGAGATACCGGAATTGGGGTTATAACCAATTACGCACATTTTTCGTGGCTCCCCGTTGATGTTTTTGATCGCTCCGAACCAGACACCAGCACCAAAAGCATATTCGTTGGTCGAGCCACGCGGCCAAAAGCCGCCCCCTTGATTGCGTGCGACATTTAAGAAAATTATTCCGTAATTGGTAACGTAGAAATCGAATTTGCTGATCGTGTTACGCCGAAGGTCGTTGAATTGAGCGGCCTGCAGCGTTGCTCCTTTCCGGTCCTTATACTTTGCACGGTCAATGTCGCGTGCTTCTACGAGCACGGAAACAACGACCAGCATAATTCCCGTCAGCAATCCGAGTGTATGGTAACGTGATTTCATCGGACAATGATAAAGTTGATTCAACTACAGCTCAACGTCAGAAGCGAAGCATCAGACCGAAAAACACGGTCCGTGGGAATTGATACCGCGGGCGACGCGCCATTGCGTCGTTGACATACTGCAAGTAGCTCTGGTATTGCTCTTGTTGCGTGACGATTCCATCTCGATTGAGATCAGCTGCTTCAGTATAGAGTCGGCGCCCGGTTCGGTCATACTGGCTTTGTGCTATTGTCGAAGGATTCGCTGGATCTGGCTTTGCATACCACGGTCCTGCCGGAAAATCGCCCGGCTGACGGTACAAGCTTACACCATCATTATCCGGATCGGCAGTGCGTGGATACACCGAAATCGGACCGGTTAAGTTCGGCAGGTTGAAAACGTCGAGGAAGAAAATCAGCTCCGACGTGCCAAACGATTCACCAAAAATGTCGCGCAGCGGAAGTGTTCTCTGCAATCGCATGTCCATCGTCCACACCGATGGTTGCCGCTCTGCATTGAAATCACCAATTTGATTCCCCCGTAGATCAAGTCGCGTGTAGGGTGCACCAGTTTGGAAGAGTCCAGTAAAGTTGATGGCAACATTTTCCAAAAAGTGTATTCCTCCGATCGAGGGTCCTTCACCTTTTCCCCACACAAAATCAATGATGTAGTTGAAGCGATGGCGACGATCGTAATCGAGCGGGTATTCTGTCAAGGGGAATTGCATCTGTCCTGTGTACGGATCAGCGCCGGCAAGGATGACATTGTAATTTGCCCCAGCACTCGAGGACGTACCTTGCGCATAGGAAAGCGTGTAGTTGAGATTGAATCCAATGTTGCCGATCAGACGTTTCCGGAATGTGATTTCAATGCCGCGTGCATTGCCATATTCACCGTTGGAGACCAATGCATACGGGAAGCGGTTGTCCGGAATGTAGGACAATCCTGTCAGAGAATAAATGTCCTTGTAGAATGCTTGAATGTCGAGCGCGTAGTCATCAGATAGTTGAACGTTGTACGCAACATTATACTGCTTGGCATTCTCTGGGCGCAGGTTTGGATTACCAACGATGTTATTCCCGCGCGTCAGTGCTGATACCGTGCTGTTGTAGAGGAGCGCAAAGCGTGGTACTTGTGTGTACCATCCATAGGCGATCGAGAAAAACGAACGCTCACCGACAGGATACGAAATGTACAGGCGTGGGTTGAGCTGAACCTTGATAGATGCCGTAGTCCGCTCGGTTGAGGTTGCATCAGCAGGATTTGTTCGGAAGGTCGTGCTTGGATCGAAAATGTCTATGCGAAGTCCAGGATTGATGTTGATGTTCTTGTACGAAATCTGATCTTCAACGTACAGTGCTGAAATGATGGCATTCTTGGGCTT
Organism: Chlorobiota bacterium; assembly: GCA_037440485.1. GTDB lineage: Bacteria > Bacteroidota > Ignavibacteria > Kapaibacteriales > NICIL-2 > NICIL-2. The sequence continues at coordinate 3,069 of JBBIUD010000039.1, read as the reverse complement.
ACTCCCTTCTTGGCGCTCAGCCTCGGTCAGACTGTAGATGTCTCCGCCCCACTGGTCAGTGAACACATCGTAGAATGGATTGCCTGTCCAAGGCAGACTGTTGTAATAGCGACGAACGGTGTAGTAGCGTGCATCAATTCCCGCTTTGAGCAAGTGGCGGAACTCACCGGCAAAAATGTTGAGCTGGTAATTACCATCAATTTGCCAGAAGCTCGCGCTCTTGAATTCGAATCCCCGGCTGACAGCACCAGCATCGTTACCCCGGGCATAAAAGGCACCACTTATGCCATATGGATTGAGCGTGGCTTGAACATCATCGCCACCTTCGACGTAGCCCGTCAAGTTACTGGGCACAAGCGTGTAGAACGGACGATTCGGGTCGTTGTCAAGGTAAACCGTACCGAATGTTTCTGCGTAGTAGTCAACAATCTTATCACCCTGCGAACCATTTTTGGGTACTTGAATACCTCGCGTACGGTCGAGAACAAAATCGTCGGTTGGTTTGAGAATATCCCACCCTGTGAAAAAGTTATCCTCGGGCATAGCCGTTGAAACCTTCGCTGGATCGGTCACTACGCCATTTCGAACGAGCGATCCTTCTCCGAGTGCAATACGTCGGCGACCGTCTTCGGAGATGTTATTGTTGAACGACAAGGTCAGCTCGTAGAAACTTGTTTCCGACAAGATGTGGTTGATACGACCGAAATAGCTATAGATGAAGTTGTTGAGTGCATTGACTTTTGCCACCCGCTCGGGCACCGTCGAAAGCATGACCGTATCGTTGAGTCCGGTTTGCGGATTGAACTGAAGTTGCATGGCGGGCGAGTTTGCATACAGCCACGCCCTTTTTCCTTTTCCTAAGCTTGTCAGTCCCCACGTACCTCCCAGAATCAGTTTGATGTCGTCGGTAATCTGGAACGCAAGTCGCCCTGTGATGTTTCGTACTGCTGATGTGTTATCGGGTAATTGCGATATACTGTTGCCGGCACGATCAGTAACGTCCAACCCAGCGCTTCGATACTGCTCACGGACGTACTTGGTTGACACAAAAAAGGTCGAACGATTCAGCAACGGGATCGGACCACCGACACCAAATTCATAGGTTCCCTGCTGCTGGGCAAGTGCTTTGCGTCCGTTGCCTGCCGTTCCGAATAAGAACGGAACATCGGTGCGCCAGCGCAAGAATCCTTCGTAGCGATCGGTTTTACCAGTCTTGACGACCTGATTAACAACGCCCCCCATTGCATTACCGTATTGAGCACTGAAGTTGCCCGTGAGCACTTGCACTTCTTCGGTCGCGAATGCCGAAGCAGTTGGCGCGTACTGAATACCAGCAGCCGCTGCAGCTTCACCAAAACCACCGGATATTTGGTCAGAGACATCTTGCCCATCAATGCGTACTTGCGTATCTGACGGCCGGCTTCCTCGAATCGAAAGTCCACCACCAGTGCTCAGCACACCGGCTTGCGTAAGGGCAATTTGTTGAGCAGTCTCGCGAGTTGTCCGCTGGATTTGGTCACCGGAGACACCCCGCGTTATACCAACTGCTTTGTCATCAACCATCTTCAGCCGTGCTGACTCAACGACAACCTCTTTCCCCATCACATCTGCACTTTCGAGAACAATATTGAGCGTCGTCGTCTGGTCAGCACTAATTGTGGCTTGTATGTTTTTCTCCTTGTATCCGACGGCTGTCACCTTGATTGTGTAGGTTCCCGCAGGAATATTGATGATGAGGTATTCACCGTTGCTTTTTGCCTTTGCGCCGCGAACGGTACCCATCACACGGATAGTTGCACCCTGGACCGGCTTTCCATCTTTATCCTTGACTGTGCCCATAAGATTTCCGTTTGTCCCTGCCCACAGGACAGTTGCGCTCAAAACAATGCCGAGTGTGCAAAGAAAAAGCGTTTTCATGGTCATATGTTTCGATGATGTTACCGAACGATTCGTAAAGCTGCTGTTGTCGAGTGTGCACCACTAATTAAGCGCACCTGGTAAACTCCGCTCGCAAACTTTGAAACATCGAGTGTAAAAAATTGCTGCCCAGCGCCAATGTCTGCACGGTGAACAACTGCACCGAGTGCAGAAACAACCTCAATCTTGCCACCCAGTTGTGAGTGTTCAGGGGCAATGGCTATCGTCACCAGATCGCTCGCAGGATTTGGCGACAACAAGAGCGCTGCTGCATCTTTTTCCTCGTCAACATTTGATCCAGTACCCCAGGCGGGCAGCGCGTCGTAATCAAACGTTGAATATGTCACATACTGGCGGTAGCGAAGTAGTTCGTCTGGCGTTGGGCTTTGCGAGGATGAGGCTAACAAGAACTGGTTAGTCCACAAGTAGTCCCACTCTGTCCCAGCACGATTTGCTGATTGCACTGTCAGCAGTGGTATTGATGTCAAACCGTTCGGTATAACCTTCGGCAGCCACGTGATTCGGTCGAGGATTTGGCTCTGCGTGGCATTGCGAAGTCCATCCCAGGAGTTACCCGCAGTTCGACGGGAAACAACAACATCAGTCGTTAAATACTCGGTGCTACCGATGGTGACAATTTGTGCTTCCAGTGTCTTGAATAGAAGTGTACTATAATCGGCTGTGCGGCAGAGCTGTAGCTCACACCCAAGTTGGGACGGTGAAATTTCTGTACCATTATCAAATGCCCACTGCTGATTGGTCTCGAATAGCGATGCATCAGCAATTTTGCGAATGCCCCACTGCCCATCTTCGTAGTACACCTCGACGTAGTGGACACCAGCAATCACACCATTTGCAACGAGCATGAACTGCGCTGCAAAGCTGTAACGGTCAACACCAGTAACGACGAAGTCTTTCACTGCAGTGACGCGAGTGGTCGTAGCATTCCAGGACCAGCTAAACGTAAACCCTGACGAATCCGGAACAGCTCCGTGTTCGGCTGCATATGCTTCGATAACGCTCATCGGGAGTATGTTGAGTTCGCTCCAGGTCACACCGCCATCGGTTGACTTTGCAACGCCAAACGTTGTGCGATTGGGATCGTTGTTTGTAGTCGTTGCAAATCTGCCAAAGACACCGGCGTACAGATTG
>JBBIUD010000038.1:0-10264 GCA_037440485.1 Chlorobiota bacterium | reverse complement strand
AATTGTGACAGTGTGCGTAGTTTGCAGTGGCAAACCACATCGGACCGACCGCAATGGCTGAACGTATCTACCGTTCTCGTCTCGATCGTAAACTAGCGGGAGTCTGTGGCGGAATCGCGGAGTATTTCGACATAGACCCATCGCTGGTTCGTATTGTGTTTGTGTTGCTGGCATTTTTCAATGGATTCGGGGTATTGGCGTACCTCATTTGCTGGATTGTACTCCCCGAGCAGCCCCTGAGTGCTCCAATGACCGAACCGCAAATGCCGACGTCCATAGAGAGCGATACGCATTCTCAGTCTGCAGGCAGCGTCCCATCGGCAAAACGGCGCTGGGCAACAGGCTTGGGGATTTTGTTGATTGCTGTTGGCTTTGCGATGTTGGTAGAGCGATTGATACCGTGGCTGGATTTCGGTGATTTAGTGCCGTATCTGCTCATCGTTGCGGGGATTTTGCTCCTCTACCGTGGCTGGAGTGAGCAGAAACGGACACCGGAGACTGTATCACATGGCCAGGACCAGCTCGATGCGACGTAGTTATGCATTCTGGGGTACATACTGCATCTCGCTTGGCGTGCTCCTGATCGGGCGTGAACAGCTCCGGACGCTCGATAACCTTGCAGCGATTGCTCCATCTGTGCTTGGGGCTGGCTTCGTTCTGCTCGGATTGTCTTTTGTCGTCCGGCAACGATTGCTTCAGACCGTTGCTGCATTGATTGCGGGTATCTGTGTTGGATTTTTCACTGCCGCTGCGCTAACCGAGCAGGGTGTCCTCAATCATCACGTCCGCATCGGCTGCAACACACACGATACTCTGGAGCTGGAAGAGAGCGATAGCGACGATGACACAACAGACTCCAATAACTCCAACACTGACACCGCATCGAAACGCCCTGGCTCGGATACGACAGCCAAACCGACCAAGCCAGTCTATTGAACCATCACTTCTCACACTGCAATGGATAGAGAGCTTCAGTGGCAACCGCATCAGGTGCAGGGCATTTCTCTGCTCCAATTAGCTGAGCAGTTCGGTACACCACTCTATGTGTACGATGCTGAGCGAATCATAGAGCAGTACCGCCGTTTTATCACAGCCTTCGATCCATCGCTGCCGGTGTCGGTTAAGTTCGCGTGTAAAGCGCTTCCGTCGTTGGCGGTCATGGAACTTCTTCATCGTCAGGGTGCTGGCATTGATGCAGTTTCTCGTGAGGAAGTTGAGCTTGCCTGCCGCGCCGGCGTGCCACCGTCGGATATTTGCTTTACCCCAAACTGCGTGAGCTTCGATGAAATACGGTTCGGGATTGAGCGCGGTGTCGTTGTCAATATTGACGATCTGAGCATGCTCGAACGGTTTGGGCACACCTACGGTGGAAGTGTTGGGTGTGGTATCCGCATCAATCCGCACATCATAGCGGGAGGGAATCCACACATTCAGGTCGGACACATTGATTCAAAGTTTGGTATCTCGATTCTGCAGGTACGGCATTTGTTGCGCATCGTCGAAAGCTATGGAATTCGGGTGATTGGGCTACACATGCATACAGGATCGGATATCTATGAAGCTGATGTCTTTGCGCGAGCTGCCGGAGTGCTCTTCGATTTGGCGGAGCATTTCCCGGCACTGGAATACATTGATCTGGGTAGCGGCTTCAAAGTACCGTACAAACCCGGTGATACCGAGACCGATATAGCTGAATTCGGTGCAGTCTTAAGCCAATCCTTCCGAGACTTGTGCACCCAATACGGTCGTGTGCTCCAATTGTGGTTCGAGCCGGGCAAGTATTTGGTGAGTCAAGCAGGATACCTGCTTGTGCAGGTCAATGTCGTCAAGCAAACAGTATCGTCGCTATTTGCTGGTGTCAACTCCGGCATGAACCACTTGATACGCCCAATGCTCTACGACGCATATCACCATGTGGTCAATCTTTCGAATCCCACCGGCAAACCGCGCATCTATTCGGTTGTGGGTTATATCTGTGAAACCGATACGTTCGCGTGGGATCGTCCCATCGCTGAAATACGCGAAGGTGATATTCTCTGCATCATGAATGCCGGTGCTTATGGCTATGCGATGAGTTCCAATTACAACGCGCGGGTTCGACCAGCCGAAGTGCTCGTTTGGCAAGGCCAACCACTCCTTGTTCGACGTCGCGAGACCGTTGACGATTTGATTGCAACACAACGGACATTGACCCAAGCCTGCGCACAACCGCTGGTTTTCGACTCATCCCCGGCGATGACTAGACGAAGCATTGATTGACGGTGGTGCTGCCTCGACCTCCAGTGCTAATTCCAGACGTTGAATTTCATCGCGGAGTTGTGCCGCACGCTCAAAATCCAGTTCGCGTGCAGCCTGTTTCATCTGCTGAAACAGTTCAGCGATGAGTTCTTGGATTTTTTCACGAGGTAACTTTTCAAGCAACGGTTCAACAGCTTGCCGCTGACGAATTGCCTCTGCTTGGTGTTTACGCTTTTCGCGTTGAATTTTGACGTCGGCTACAGTTGTCGCCCGAAGGATTTCGTCGAGGGACTTATAGACTGTGCGTGGATTGATGCCGTGCGTTCGGTTGTACTCTTGTTGCAACCGACGCCGGCGATTTGTTTCTTCGATAACGTGTTTCATGGATTGAGTAATCGAGTCAGCGTAGAGGATCACGGTGCCATCAACATTCCGCGCGGTGCGTCCGGCTATTTGAAGCAGGGAACGGTGACTGCGAAGGAACCCTTCCTTATCGGCATCCAGGATTGCTACAAGCGAGACTTCCGGCATATCAAGTCCTTCGCGGAGGAGATTGACGCCAACCAAGACGTCAAATTCACCCAAACGGAGCTTGCGAATGATCTCAACCCGATTGAGGGCATCAATTTCGCTGTGGATGTATGCCACACGGATGCCGAGATTTTCCAAGTACTCAGCCAGGTCTTCAGCCATGCGCTTGGTTAGTGTGGTCACCAGCACGCGCTGTTTTCGTTCGATACGCTGGCGAATCTCTTCCAGCAGATCGTCAATTTGTGTGCGGACCGGACGAACCTCGATGTGTGGATCGAGCAGCCCCGTCGGTCGTATGATTTGCTCAATGACGACGCCTCCGCATTGCTGAAGTTCGTAGTCTCCTGGGGTTGCACTGACGAAGATAGCCTGGTTGATGAGCGCTTCAAATTCCTCGAAGCGAAGGGGACGATTTTCAAGTGCCGAGGGAAGGCGGAACCCGTACTCGACGAGTATTTCCTTCCGGTGACGGTCGCCGTTGTACATCGCGCGGATTTGCGGGATGGTGACGTGGCTTTCATCAATGATGAGCAAGTAGTCCGACGGAAAGTAATCAATCAGTGTTGTTGGACGTTCGCCGAATGTTCGTCCGGCAAGGTGCATCGAATAGTTCTCGATCCCAGAGCAGTACCCGACTTCTTTGAGCATTTCCAGATCGTAGAGTGTGCGTTGTTCAAGTCGCTGTGCTTCGACATACTTTCCCTGTGCATTGAGTTCCTTGAGGCGATGGTAGAGTTCGTCTTTGATTGCTGCGATAGCGCGCTGGAGATTGGCAGCGGTCGTGACAAATTGCCGAGCAGGGTAGAGCGTGTATTCGTCGAACATTTCGATCCGTGCTGCGTCAATTACCCGTATCAACGAGAGTCGTTCGATAGTGTCGTCCCAAAGCTCGATACGGAGGGCGACTTCATCTTCATAGGCAGGGACAACATCAATAACATCGCCGCGCACACGATAACAGCCACGGCCTAATTCGCTATCGTTGCGACTGAAGAGCAGCTCATTGAGGCGCTCGAGCAATTGCTTTCGGCGAATGCTCATGCCCACGCGCAGCGGTAAGATCATTGCAGCAAATTCATCCTTTGAGCCAATGCCGTAAATGCAGCTAACCGATGCAACAATGATGACATCGCGTCTTCCTTCGACCAGGGCAGATGTAGCTCGCAGTCGTAGGCGATCTATTTCATCGTTGATGGCAATATCTTTTTCAATGTAGGTATCGGTGCTGGGTAGATATGCCTCGGGTTGATAGTAGTCATAGTAGCTGATGAAAAATTCAACGGCATTGCTCGGAAATAAGCTCTTGAATTCACCGTAGAGTTGTGCGGCAAGGGTTTTGTTCGGAGAGATGACTAAAGTCGGGCGCTGCACGCGCGCAATTACATTGCTCATGGTGAAGGTTTTGCCAGAACCTGTTACGCCGAGCAGGGTCTGAAAGCGGTCGCCACGTAATAACCCTGCAACTAATTCTTCGATGGCTTTGGGTTGGTCACCGGCAGGTTGGTACGGGGCTTCCAATCGAAAGTGGTTACCGCGTTTCATCGTATGCATGGGTAAAAACTTGACTTCGCAGAAGAAAACGCTGTACTTTTGCAAGTTGTAAAGCTACGAACTTATCTTTTCGATGGCACCAAATTCTGCTAAGCTCTCTGAACTGAAAGTTGCTGTACCGGCTGCAGCAATTGCCCAACATCCACTGGCAAAACGCGATGCAAGCCGTATGCTCGTTCTCGATCGCAAAAGTGGTGATATTGTTGACGACAAGTTCAAAAACCTCATCAAGTACTTCCAAAAAGGGGATGTTCTTGTTCTCAACGACACAAAAGCATTTCCTGCTCACTTAGTCGGCACAAAAGAGAAAGGCGATGTCCGCATTGATGTGTATCTCCTTCGCGAGTTGCGGCGCGATGAGCGACTCTGGGATGTTGTCGTCGAACCAGCGCGGAAAGTGAGAATCGGGAACAAAGTCTATTTCGATGGCGGGCGATTCTATTGCGAAATCATCGAGAATACAACCACCCGTGGACGCATTGCACGCTTTTCCTACGAAGGTGATTTGTTTCCCGTGCTCAATCGTATCGGGGAAATGGCGCTCCCCGCATACATCACACGCGAGCACAGCGACGACGATCGTGAACGCTTCCAAACTGTATTCGCCAATCCTTCGAAACGCTACTCGATTGCTCCGCCCACCGCAGGGCTTCACTTTACAAAGGAGATGCTCAAAGCGATTGCCAAGCAAGGCGTGCAGATTACGTACGTAACGCTTCATCTGGGGCAATGCGTCCTTGAGCCGATCGAAGTGGAAGACTTGAGCAAACACCGCATGTACAGCGAGTACTTCGACGTCAGCCGTGAAACGTCAGAGACTATCAACAGAGCACTCAAAACCAAGAAAAACGTTTATGTCGTTGGGTGTTCAACACTGCGCGCACTCGAATCGAGCATCCTAACGGCGAATATGGTCAAACCGAACCGAGGGTGGACCGATAAGTACATCTACCCACCGTACGATTTCAAGGTCAATTTTCGGCTGCTGACTAACTTCCATCCGTATGGTTCGTCGTCGCAGGTGCTCGTTGCAGCCGTGGCTGGTGTTGATAACACTGTTGCAGCATATCGGCACGCCGTCAAGCAGGGGTATCGCTTCTATGCATACGGCGATGCGATGCTCATCTTGTGAGGGGATGCAACCGTGCACGTTCGACCGCTAAAAATTTTCACTGTCGCATCAGTTGTGCCTGAGGAACTGTCGTTTCTGGAACGACTGGCGTACAACTTTTGGTGGTCATGGAATCGGAAAGCGGAGTCGCTCTTTGCGACAATTGATCCGGAGCGGTGGGAGAGTATGCGGCGCAATCCTGTCCGACTACTGAAGGAAACGTCTCAGCAGCGCTTCCGTCAGCTCGCCGCTGATGCTGAGTACCGACGGCTGCTCGAGGAGGTCGAACGCGCCTTCGATGCCTACCTGAACGCACCGCCGCAAGTTGAGTGGCATCATCAGGGTCCGATTGCGTACTTCTGTGCCGAGTACGGAATTAGCGAGTGCTTTCAGAACTACAGCGGCGGACTTGGAGTGCTTGCCGGCGACCACCTCAAAACTGCTTCCGACATCGGTCTTCCGATGGTGGGGATTGGGTTGTTGTACCAGCAGGGATACTTTCACCAGCATGTGACCTATAACGGTTGGCAGCAGGAGAACTTTCTCGACTATGATTTCTCGCTGCTGCCGATCGAGCGTGTCATGCGTGATGATACGCATGCACTCACAGTTTCGGTTGATTTGCCAGAGGGTAATGCTTATGCACAGGTTTGGAAAGTCAATGTTGGGCGGGTGCCGCTTTACCTTCTCGATACGAATATCCCCGAAAACCAGTCAAATCCGACGTACCAGAACATTACCGACCAGCTCTACGGCGGCACCCACGAAACGCGTATCATGCAGGAGATGATCCTGGGGATTGGGGGAATGCGTGCGCTCGCAGCTTTGGGGATTGAACCCGCGGTAATTCATGTCAACGAAGGTCATGCGGCATTCTGTACGCTGGAACGTACACGACAACTTTCCGAGCGCTACAGCATTCCATTTGCTGCAGCCGCCGAGATAACACGTGCTCAAACCTGCTTTACAACCCACACGCCAGTTCCAGCCGGTAATGAAATCTTTTCGCTTGGGTTGATGGAAAAGTTTTTTGCTCGCTATTCTCCGAAATTGGGAATTGATTGGGAAACGTTCATTGGCTTGGGTCAGGCAAATCATGAAGCGAGCGATGAAGGTTTTTCGATGACGATTCTCGGTTTACGCATGAGCAATTATCGGAACGGCGTCAGCAAGCTACATGCGCGTGTGGCGCGTTCGATGTGGCATGCACTGTGGGATCATGTACCGGTCGAGGAAGTGCCAATAGCTGGTATCACCAATGGTGTTCACCTCCACACGTGGGTTGCCAGTGATGTTGCGGAGTTTTACGATCGTGTGCTTGGTCCACGGTGGCGCGGACGCCCGCACGATCCAACCGTTTGGGAGGCAATTATGACCGTTTCCGATGCCGATGTGTGGGCGGTTCATTCCCGACGCCGTCAACGCTTACTCGAAGCTGTCCGTGAGCATATCAAACGCCAGAGTGGATACTACGATGATGAACACCGTCAGCGTGCCATTGCAGCGCTGCATCCAAACTGCCTCATCATCGGATTTGCTCGCCGCTTTGCAACCTATAAGCGCTCGGACCTACTTTTCAGAAACTGGGAGCGTTTGGCGTCTATTCTGAAGAATCCTTCGCGTCCGGTTGTTGTTTTGTTAGCCGGGAAAGCCCATCCGCAAGATATTGCCAGCAAAGAAATGATGCAGCGAATTTTGGCGGGCATTCGGGCGGCAGGACTCGACGAGCACGTGATTTTCCTGGAAGATTACGACCTCGGTATTGCGCGTGCTCTGGTCAAAGGTGCTGATATCTGGCTCAACACACCACGCCGACCCTACGAAGCATCCGGCACCAGTGGCATGAAAGCTGCGCTCAACGGTGTCCTGCATTGCAGTGTCCTCGATGGATGGTGGTTCGAGGCTGCGCGTGGTGATAATGGATTTACCATCGGTCGTGGGGAAGATTATACAAACCCGGACGAACACGATGTTCACGAAAGCGAAAGCCTTTACCTACTGCTGGAAAACGACATTATCCCGATGTTCTACGAACGCGATGCAGCCGGAGTCCCTCGCCGATGGGTGCGCCGGATGAAAATGGCGATCGCGACTCTTGCGGCGGAGTTTAACACGCACCGCATGCTCAATGATTATCGGCTCAGTTTCTACGATCCAGCAGCTCTGCTCGGTGCTACACTGGCGAAAGACAATGCACAGAATGCACAAAAGCTCTGGCAGTGGAAATCATCGTTACCAAAACGGTGGAAAACTCTGACACCCGTCTCTGTGGACATTCCGGAACAGTCGTTTACTAGGGTGGGGGAACCGATACCAGTGCAACTTGTGCTCGACTGCGGCATGATGCGCCCCGAGGAGCTTCAGGTGCAGGTTTATTTCGGTCCTGTCAATTCACACGGCGACTTTCTCCGAACGACGACGGCGAACCTTCCGTGCACTCGTGTGGAGGGGAGCATTGCAACATTTTCCGGTACCTACTCGACTGCTGAAAGTGGTCAGCATGGGGTGGCATTGCGTGTGCTGCCGTACCATCCGCATATGCCGAATCCTGTTGACATTGGGCTTGTCGTCTGGATTGATCGCGATGGTCTGGCATCGAAATAGTCGCGCTATTGACCTTTCGGCCGACACGTCAGGTGCGTGGTATATTGCACTCTGTTCATCCGTTGCACAATCATCGTCTGCATTCGAATGGGTCAGCTTCTGTTGCTGATAGTGCTGTTTTTGCCTCTTGTGGTTGCGATCGGTTTGCTTGCAGTGCGTGCCGATCGTGTTGTTATTCACCGTTGGGTATCACTCGGTACAGCACTGGTGACTTTTGTACTGTCGTTGCCGCTGTACTTGCTGCACAACCACTTGTCGGGTGATTTCCAGTTCCTAACCAGCGCACTATGGATACCATCGCTTGATGCGGGCTTCCGCATCGGGCTCGATGGAATGAGCTTACTGCTGGTGCTGCTGACGACGTTTACTATGCCAATTGCAATCGGCGCCTCGCTGGGTGTGATTACCAAGCGTGAAAAGGAATACTACGTCATGATGCTGCTCCTTGAAACAGCAATGATCGGGGTGTTTGTGGCACTGGACATGTTTCTGTTCTATGTTTTTTGGGAGCTCATACTCATTCCGATGTACTTTATCATTGGCATATGGGGCGGGCAGGATCGGATTTATGCCGCGATAAAATTTTTTCTATACACCATTGTCGGTTCGCTGCTAATGCTGGTGGCGATCATCTGGCTTGGGTGGTATGCGCAGAGCGTTACAGGACACTTTACAGCAGATTTTGTCAAGCTACGAGAGCTGGCTCCGAATATTCCGCTCGATGTCCAACGTTGGTTATTTGCAGCGTTTGCACTCTCGTTTGCCATAAAAGTGCCTGTGTTCCATTCCACACCTGGCTTCCCGATGCGCACGTCCAAGCGCCGACAGCCGGTTCGGTTATTCTTGCTGGTATTCTGCTCAAACTGGGTACCTACGGATTGATCCGATTCAACCTTGACTTTTTTCCAATCGTGGCAATCGAATTAGCACCCTTGCTGGCAGTATTGGCGGTGATCGGGATTATTTACGGTGCTCTTGTAGCAATGGTCCAGCCGGATATGAAAAAACTCGTTGCGTATTCATCGGTCAGTCACCTGGGGTTTGTCGTGCTTGGTATTGCCTCCATGACCAACGAGGGCATTCAGGGAGCGATTCTTCAGATGGTCAATCATGGACTCTCGACCGGGATGCTCTTTTTGTGTGTGGGTGTTCTCTATGAACGCCGGCATACACGCGACATTGCCGAGTATGGCGGTATTGCATCCGTGATGCCGCGGTTTACGGTCTTGTTCGCATTGGCTATGTTAGCTTCGGTCGGATTACCTGGTCTCAATGGCTTCGTTGGAGAATTCCTGACACTCCTTGGAGGCTTCCGTTCACCCTATTTGAACAGTTGGGCGTACAGCATCATCGCAGCGACGGGGGTCATATTTGCTGCAGTGTACTTGCTCTGGATGTTTCAGCGAGTTATGTTCGGGACAGTAACAAATCCTGCAAACAATGGACTTACCGACGTCAATCGGCGAGAACTCTGGACCCTTGTTCCGATCGTAATCCTGATGGTGTGGATTGGCGTGTATCCGAGACCGTTCCTTCGTGCCAGCGCCAAGTCCACACACGCTATTGTCGAGAAAGTGTTGCATTATTCCGTACCCCAGAAAGTTGCTTTTGATCGAAAACAACAAAGTCAGACCACAACTGCAGAGCGTCCATGATGCACGAATGGATTCTTGCTTCACCGATTGTCATTGCATCGCTGGCAGCGGTTGCAGCGCTCATCGTTGATGCGCTCACGCCTCGTAGCGAAAAAGTGACCTACCGCTTTTCGATCGCATCGCTTGCAGCTGCAAGCATTGCTGCGGTGCTAACTATTCCGTACAGCGGGACAGCATTTGGTTCGATGATTCGTGGCGGTGGCGTTACTGGTGTCTTTGATCTGGTGTTCGCACTCGGCGGACTGTTGACAATTATCGCATCACGACCGTACATCGCTGCGCGGAATTTCGAGCATGACGAGTTCTATACCCTTGTGCTGTATTCCGCATGCGGGATGATGCTCATTGCGCATTCGCAGAACCTGCTGATTCTGTTCATCGGCATCGAAGTGATGTCGCTGAGTTTCTACGTACTGGCTGGATACTTTCGACAATCGCTCCAATCAGTCGAAAGTGCGCTCAAATATTTTCTGCTCGGTGCGTTTGCAACGGGATTTCTGGCATTTGGCATCGCACTCATATATGGCGCCAGTGGGAGCATCGAATTCAACGCAATTGCTACAGCAATCAAGAG
>JBBIUD010000037.1:0-10477 GCA_037440485.1 Chlorobiota bacterium | reverse complement strand
CCCGCATACTGCATCCCAACCCTGAATTAGCACTCGCTATTCTCCTCGATTACGTGGTGGCAAGCGACAAGCCTCAGGGAGGGGTGATTCATCACACAGCTTCCATTGCACCATCGAGTACAATCGCAAAGACGGCTCGAATTGCCGCAGGTGTCGTTATTGGAGAGCACTGCACGATTGGAGAAAATGTCGAGATTGGCTTCAATGCCGTTATCGAAGATGGGGTGACGATCGGGGATGATACTGTCGTTGAGTCAGGAGCGGTTATTTGTCGTGCTACAGTTATCGGGCGAAAGTGCCGTATCGGTGCTGGTGCTGTCGTTGGTGCAGAAGGTTTCGGTTATGTCGAAGATGCCGGTGGTAGCTATCGCCATCTCCATCACATTGGTAACGTTGTCATCGAGGACGAAGTAGAAATTGGCGCAAATGCATGTATTGATCGCGCGCTTCTCGGTTCGACGGTGATATGCCGTGGTGTCAAGCTGGATAATTTAGTTCACATCGCACACAACGTCGTCATCGGTGAGAATACAGCGATTGCAGCTCAAGCAGGTATAGCCGGTAGTACGACGATCGGTCGGCAGAATCGCATCGGCGGTCAGGCTGGACTGACCGGTCACATTAAAACGTGCGATGGAGTGACCATAGGTGCACAGTCAGGAGTCTCGAAGTCTATAACCGCACCGGGTGAATACAGCGGAACCCCTGCCGTTGAACTCAAGCGTCGTCTCCGCAACGAAGCAGCATTTCGTCGCTTGGTGGAGCTTCTTCCAATTCTTGAATCGCTCGTGCAGAAGCTTGCACCTAAACCAACTGATCAACTTCGAGACGAGCAAGAGTAGGGTATCAGCTCTACGCGGTACGGTAATTTTGCACACACTCCCACGTGAGAATTATGGTTGACCGACAACGCACGATCAAAGAGCCGGTTAGTTTCTCAGGTGTTGGACTTCACACCGGTAACCCATCAACAATCACGTTCTATCCTGCGCCCGAAAACTATGGCTTTCGCTTTGTCCGCACCGACGTTGCAGGTAGCCCCGAAATTCCCGCCCTGGTTGATTACGTCACCGACATCGCGCGTGGGACCACAATTTCGCTCGATGGGGTGTCTGTTCACACAGTCGAGCACGTTCTGGCGGCGTTGGTTGGGCTTCAGATTGACAACTGCCGAATGGAGCTGAGTGCCAACGAGCCACCAGTCGGTGATGGGAGTGCTCTGCCATTTGTCGAAACATTGCGGCAAACCAGTATTGTTGTTCAGTCGGCACCTCGCGAGTATCTTGTTTTTGACCAACCGATCCGGTACACCAACGAAGAAAAGGGAGTGGACCTTGTTGCGCTTCCCAACGATGATTACCGGGTGACGGTCATGATTGACTACAACAACCCGGCGCTTGGGAGTCAGCACACAGGGCTATTCAGCCTTGAGAAAGAATTTGTCTCAGAGTTTGCACCAGCGCGGACGTTTTGCTTTCTCCATGAAGTTGAAATGCTCTGGGACCAAGGATTGATTCGGGGCGGTAATCTCGACAACGCTATCGTGATCGTGGACCGCGAGATGAGCCAGGAGCAGTTATATGCCCTGCTCCACAAGCTTGGAATCGAGCGTAATGTTGTTTTGGGTTCGAATGGAATATTGAACAACACACAGCTCCGATTCAAGAACGAACCAGCCCGGCATAAGCTACTTGACTTAATTGGGGATTTAGCACTGGTCGGAGTTCCGATGAAGGCGCAGATATTGGCGGCACGTCCAGGTCATGCGAGCAATATTGAATTCGCGCGCAAAATCCGAAAGCACTACGAGCAGAAGCGGCTCCTCCGGCGCTACCAGCCGAAAACCACCAATGGCGCTGTGCTCGATATCAATGCGATTTTGAAAATCATGCCCCATCGCTTCCCGTTCTTGATGGTTGATCGCATTATCGAGTTCGACAGTGAGCGGAATCGCATCGTTGGTATCAAGAACGTCACCATCAACGAACCGTACTTTCCTGGTCATTTTCCCGTGCGACCTGTCATGCCCGGTGTCTTGATTCTTGAAGCGATGGCACAGGTCGGTTGTATTCTTTTGCTCAACGTTGATGGACTTTACGATGCCGATAAGCTCGTTTTCTTTATGGGAATCAACAACGCGAAATTTCGTAAGCCTGTTGTACCCGGCGACCAACTTGTGCTTGATGTCGTCATGACAGGGAAGCGGTTCAACACAATCTCGCTTCATGCAAAAGCATACGTGGGCGACCATCTCGCAGCCGAGGCAGATTTGCAAGCAGCCGTTGTGGATAAGGAGGCGTGATGGCAGTTTCGATACACCCAACGGCGATCGTTTCGTCACGTGCTGAAATTGGTGCAAATGTCGAAATCGGTGCATTTGCCATCATTGGTGATGATGTCGTTATCGGGGATGGTACGCGCGTCTATCCACACGCGGTGATTCTCGACGGCGCACGTATTGGGGCCGAGTGTCGGATCTATCCCAGTGCGGTCATTGCTGCGGAACCACAGGACCTCAAATACGACGGTGCTCCGACGCTCGTTGTGGTTGGGGATCGTACAACGATACGAGAATTTGTAACGCTCAACCGCGCATCACACACGGGTGCAACACGAATTGGCAGTGATTGTCTGGTGATGGCGTATGTCCATGTTGCGCATGATTGCATCATTGGTGACCATGTCGTCATTGCCAACACGGTCCAGCTTGGCGGTCATGTCGAAATCGGTGATTGGGCAGTATTAGGTGGCGTGGCAAAGGTACACCAATTTTGTCGTATTGGGAAGCATGCAATGGTTGCTGCTGATGCGATGATTACAAAAGATGTTCCGCCGTATGCTTTGGTTGGTCGCGATCCGGTCAAGGTCGAGGGAATCAACCGAGTAGGCTTACTAAGACGCGGCTTCACACCAGAGCAGATCGAGGCTCTCGAAACGTTCTATTCGATCGCGTTCTTTTCTGGCTACAACATGAGCGATGGCATATCCGCTTATCGGAAACGGTTTCCCAATCCTAATGGGTTGGTCGCCGAGGTGATTGAGTTTGTCGAATGCTCCCAGCGCGGAGTGTACCGATGATAGGAGTGTGTGTGCTACTGTTCATGATCGGTAGTATCGCATCCAGTGCTCAACCGACCCTTTCGAGTGATGAAAGTAGCCCGTCGGCACACAAGCTAGGTATTGAAAGTTCACTGGTGTTTCGACCTCTGCTTGCAGCAGTATTCGAACCACGCCTTGGCTTCCAATTTCAACCACCACTCCAGCGAGTCCGACTTGACATCGGATACTCAGCCGATATCTGGCAGACAAGTTTTGATCAGCAGCTATTCGCTAATCGCTCTGCAATACTCGCTGTAGGTGTGGACGGCTTTACCTATTCTCGCTTGCGTTCCGAAGCAAACCTAAAATTCCCAGTTGAAGCTGTTGATTACATGTTCGGCATCAATGCCACTGCTCGGTGGCGAAGTGATGATGATCGAATCGTTGCGACGCGGCTTCGTTTATCCCATATCTCTGCCCACCTTGCTGACGGCTATGCAGATCAGTCGGGACAGTTGCGGCAGCTACCGTTTATCTACAGCCGTGAGTTTCTCGACCTGGTCATCGCACACGAATGGCTCTCGCCGAATGTTCGGCTCTATGGTGGAGGAACACTGCTGCTGACGGTCAAACAATTACCACGCACGGTGGGCCGAATTATGCCGCAGCTCGGTGTTGAATGGCTGGGAACGATTGGAATTCCCGTCTTTGCTGGGTACGATTTACGTGTAGTCCGAATCGAGAACGCAACGCAACCGGTTCACGCACTGCAGTTCGGAGCCGTTGTGCTCGGTCATGGTCGCAGCAGTCTTGCCGTGTGTGGTTACTATTTCGCAGGTTACTCGATCCACGGCATGTTTTTCGACCATCGCGACGAATATTGGGCGCTCGGTTTGCAGGTTCTCCTGTGAGTTCAATCACCACAACAACGACGTGAGGTCATGGCATTATCCTGTGGCATTGTCGGATTGCCGAATGTCGGCAAATCCACTCTCTTCAACGCATTGACAGCCAACGAAATCCCTGCCGAAAATTATCCCTTCTGCACAATCGAACCAAACGTTGGAATCGTTGCAGTTCCTGATCAGCGTTTAGAGCGATTAGCAGCGGCATATGCAAGCGCGAAGGTGGTACCAGCGACAGTACAGTTTGTTGACATCGCTGGGTTGGTCGAGGGTGCAGCCAGAGGTGAGGGGCTCGGGAATCAGTTCTTAGCACATATCCGCCAGGTCAATGCGATTGCTCATGTTGTTCGATGCTTCGATGATCCCAACGTGGTGCATGTAGCCGGTAATGTTGATCCACTCCGTGACATTGCTGTTATCGAAACCGAGCTCCTATTGAAGGACCTGGAAACTCTGCAACGTCGCAAAGAAGCACTTCTTCGAAAAAAGCGAGGAGATGCAGCATTGGAGTTAGCATTCATCGAGCAACTTGAAGCCCATCTAAACGAGAGCAAATCGGCTCGCGTTTTTGAGTGCAGCACACCTGAACAGCAGCACTTGCTGGAGGAATTATGTCTGCTGACTGCAAAGCCGGTGTTGTACGTTGCCAACACCGATGAACATTCTTTCCGAAATGGAAATGCATACCTTGATGCAGTTTGTGCATACGCACAAAGCCAAAACGCTGAGGTTGTTGTTCTGTGTGGAAAGATTGAAGCAGAAATTGCACTGCTCGCGCCAGCAGAGCGCGCATTTTTTCTTGCCGAGCTTGGTATGGAGCATCCTGCTCTTGATCGCTTGATCGAACGCGCATACCAACTGCTGGGGTTGATTACATTTTTCACGGCAGGTCCGAAAGAAACACATGCCTGGACAGTGCGCAAGGGGACTCGTGCACCAGAAGCTGCTGGAACCATTCACACTGATTTCGAACGAGGCTTTATCCGGGCTGAGGTTATGAGCTACAGCGATTGGGAACGCCTCGGATCAGAGCAAGCGGTACGGGATGCCGGACTATACCGAATTGAAGGAAAGGATTACATCATCAACGATGGTGACATCGTGTATTTCCGATTCAACGTGTAAAGTTTTTGTAAAAAAGCCTGTCGTGTTGTATGTTTGCGCAGGGAGGATGGAGGGAATAATCACTACCACACTATTAGAGGCACCATAACCCCAATTTGGGGGCGTACGCTCTTCCACTCTTGGTTGTTGTATTTGTTGAACCATTTTTGGGTTATCGGTATGAAGCCGTTGCTTCGTTTTCTGGCAGGATGCGCCCTCCTGGCGTGTGCCGCTGTGATTGGCGTCGTGCAACCTCTCCACGCACAAGATGTGCGTCGTGTGACCGGGAAGGTGCTCGATGCTGAGACGAAAGAACCACTGCTTGGTGCCGTCATCAAGGTCAAAGGTACCAAGGTCGGAACTGTCGTTCGCCGCTCCGATGGCGAATTCTCGATTGACGTACCGACAAACTCATCCCAAGTGCTGGTGGTGAGCTTGGTCGGAAAGTTGACCGAAGAGGTCAATGTCGCAGGTAAGGATAACGTTACGATATACCTGAAAACCGACGTGCTCGAATTACAGAAAGTTGTTGTGACAGCCGTCGGTATTGAACGGGAAAAGCGTTCACTCGGGTATGCAACCCAGGAAATTAGTGGGGGATTGATCTCGCAGAATCGTGAACAAAACTTGGTCAATGCACTGGTTGGTAAGGTTGCCGGTGTGCAAATCAATTCATCCTCCGGTTCTCCGGGCACGGCATCATACATCCGACTCCGCGGGGTAAACTCGATATCGTTCAACAATCAACCTGCTTTCATCGTTGATGGTGTGTTCATTGACAATTCGGACTATGCTGGCTTTGTCAATGCTTCGAACGCAGCCGAAGGAACAGCAGGCAACATGGTCAATGGTGTTGACCAGGTATCCCGCATTCTCGACATCAACCCTGATGATATTGAGAGCATCAACGTGCTCAAGGGAGCCGCTGCTACATCGCTGTACGGTCTGCAAGCCGCTGCAGGTGCTATCGTGATTACCACGAAAAAAGGTCGTCGCGATGGAACAGTCAACGTGCAATATTCCTTCAATACAACGTTCGATGAAGCTAATAAGCTCCCCGAGTTGCAAAGCATGTATGCACAGGGTAGTGCCGGCACATATCGTGGACCGGAGACTCGTACCTCAACATCATGGGGACCGCTCCTGGATACTCTGCGATTCGATGGAAGCACAAACTATGCGTGGGACAAAAATGGTCGCATCGTTGGTGTCAGTGCAGCGCCTGCGGGTGCAAAGCCAGTGACCCCATATGACAATATGGGTAACTTCTTCACGACTGGTGGTACGACAAACCACAACCTGGCGATCACGTCCGGTTCGAGCTGGGGTTCCTACTACTTCAGCATTCAGAATACGCGTACGACAGGAGTTATCCCACTGAGCAATTTTGAGCGTAGCTCGCTCCGACTCAATGCCGATGCCAATTTGCGTAACGATTTGAAAGTCTCAACTTCAGCACAGTATATCCGCTCTGGTGGTCGGCGTGTGCAGAAAGGCTCGAACGTTTCAGGTGTTATGCTTGCATTGCTACGGACCCCACCATCGTTCGACAATTCAAATGGTTATGGTCCCGATGCGGTCAATCGTCCTGATGCGTACAGCTTCCCCGATGGACGTCAACGCACCTATCGCGGTACTGCTGGCTACGATAACCCGTTCTGGACGATCAATAAAAATGCCTACACCGATGTAACCGATCGCTTTATTGGGTCGGCTCAGTTCGATTACTATCCGGAAAGTTGGTTTGGTGATCAATTGCTTGGGAGCTTCGCTGCGACATTACGCGTTGGAGCTGATGTGTACGCAACCCAAGAGCGTAATGCTATCGCCATCAACTCGACAACAGCTCCAGCAGGCCGCGTCACAACTGGTGACATCCGGAATCGGAACATCAACGCAGACCTGCTTATAACGTTCAACCGTGACATTACCGAAGACATCAAGGCTCGCCTTACGCTCGGAACGCAGCTCTATAACTCCGACTTCCGCAACATGATCATCCAGGGTGATGGCTTGACCATTCCCGACTTCTATGACCTCTCGAATGCTTCGACCTTTACGCCATACTTCCGAAACGGTACGCTACGCCGATTGGGGACGTTCTTTGATGCACAAATCTCCTATCGCGAGTTGCTCTATCTCAACGGGAGCTATCGTGTGGAACGTTCGACCACGCTCCCGAAAGACAACAATGCGTTTGGGTATGGTAACATCTCCGCAAGTTTTGTCTTCTCCGAGTTGTTTGATCGTGACGACGCTCTACTCTCGTTTGGTAAGCTGCGCGTGTCCTATGCAACAGTCGGTAGCGATGCACCGCTGTTTGTCTTGAACACACCATTTACACGGGCAGCGTTAGCTGATGGCTGGGTCAATGGCATTCAATGGCCACTCAATGGTGTGCCGGGCTTCATCATCGGCAGTGTGCTCGGTAGCAATACGCTGCGTCCGGAAAAGCGCGAGGAATTCGAAATCGGTCTGGAGTTGAAGTTCCTCGAAAACAGGGTTGGTCTCGACCTGACATACTATCAGACACGTAACATTGACCAAATTCTCGCCGTCAGTATTCCGCGATCGAGTGGCTTTACCTCGCAGTACCGCAATGCTGGTACGATGAAGAATTCTGGAATTGAAGCAGTGCTGCACCTTGTACCATACCAAGACCAGGACTGGAATATCGCGCTCGATGTCAATTTCTCAACATTCAGCAATACGGTTGAATCCCTTGCCCCAGGTATCGAGACAATATTCCTATCTGGTTTCGTTGGTGGTTCGATTCGTGCCGCAGCCGGCCAGCCATATGGACAAATCTATGGCGGAGGTTGGATGCGCGATCCACAAGGTCGAATCGTTGTTGGTGCTAATGGGCTTCCTCTTGTTGATGAAACCGAAAAGGCATGGGGTTCCTTTATCCCAGATTGGATTGCTGGAGCAAACTTGACAATTTCCTACAGCAATCTCTCCATCAACGCTATTCTCGATTGGAAGCAGGGTGGGAAAATGTGGAATGGTACCCGTGCAGCATTGAACTACTTCGGTATGTCCAAGGAAACAGAAAATCGCGGAACACTAAACGGCACATACGGTGGAATTACGATTCGGAATGGCGTCATTGACGGTGTCAAGATGGTTGATGATGGTCAAGGCAACATTACTTACGTGACCAACGACATTCCCGTCAGCGGTGGTTTAGGGCAAAACTTCTGGGGTACAGGCGGATTCTACAACACTTTCAATAGCTCAAACACTGAGCCGTTCGTTGAGGATGCCGGTTGGATCCGTTTGCGTGAAGTAACCATCTCATACCGTCTGCCGAAGGTCGTAACCGATGCACTCGGTTTCGTCAAAGGACTCGATGTGTTCTTGACCGGTCGCAACGTATTCTTGAGCACCAAATACACCGGCGTTGACCCGGAAACATCACTGGTTGGTGCTAGCAACGGTCAGGGTATTGATTACTTCAATAATCCTGGCATTCGCTCGTACGGTTTCGGTATTCGCGCAAGTTTCTGATGAGAACAATCATGTTGAACAACACTGGAAATGGAGCTATGAAAAAGATTTTGCAAAACATGAGCACAAGCATTGCTGCGATTGTGCTTGCATTGGTGATCATGTCACCACTGGCATGTGATCGGTGGGTTGATTCCTCACTCAATGTTGATCCCAACAACCCTGCCGATGTGCCGATGAATCTGCTGCTTCCTGCTGTCGAGGGGAGCTTGGCGTGGTATTACGGCAGCGATCCGAGTCGTTTTGCGAGTCTGCTTACACAGCACCACAGCGGGGTGGATCGCCAGCATCGTAGTTACTACGAGAACTACGCCCTGCTGGAAGGGGATGTGGACAACTACTGGTCGGCGATGTATGTGACCATTCTCAACAATGCAAACATCCTGCTCAAAAAAGCTGAAGCACAGAATTCACCGCACTATGCAGGTGTTGCGCGCATTCTGATGGCATACGCAGCCGGAAATTTGACCGACGCATTTGGCGATATTCCACTCTCGGATGCACTTCAAGGTGCACAGAATACTCAACCACGCTACGACCCACAGTCGCAGGTTTATCAAACGATTGGACAATGGCTCGATCAAGCAATTCAGAACCTGGATGCACCATCGTCGGTTTTGAGTCCGGGTAACGACGACTATTTCTACCGTGGCGACCGCGCAAAGTGGAAAAAAGCTGCTTATGCACTCAAAGCCCGCTATGCTATTCACTTGACTAAACGCGATGCAGCGGCAGCCTCGAATGGTGCTTTGTCTGCACTGTCGAATGCATTCTCATCCAACAGTGATGACTTAGTGCTTCGCTTCGGTGAGTCCCAAACCAACTACAATCCTCTGTATGCGTTCGTCCAAGAGCGGAATGACATTCGCATTGCTCCATACTTTGCCCAGCTTCTAAACCGTCTGCAGGACCCGCGCCGTCCCATGATCGGCAAGAAACCGCAAGCAGCAACCGATTCAATTCCTGATAACGATGACTTGGGTGCATTCTATGCCTCGATCAATTCACCGGTTGTATTGCTTTCGTACGCAGAAATGAAGTTCATCGAAGCCGAAGCTCGTCTGCGCACCGGCGACCAAAGCGGCGCAAAAACAGCATACCAAGATGCAATCCGAGCATCGATGCAATGGTTCGGTGTTGCTGATGCGGACATCCAAGCCTACCTTGCCAATCCCGATGTTGTCCCTGCTGGTGATATTACACTCGAAAACATCATCACGCAGAAATATATTGCGCTCTACACTCAGTTTGAAACCTGGACTGACTGGCGTCGCACGAACTTCCCGACATTGACACCCATGACTGGCAATCGAATCCCACGCCGATTCCCCTTGCCACAAAGCGAACGCTTGTTCAATGGCGCAAACATTCCGGCAGGTTCAACCAGCGCTGAGTGGGAGTTTACTCCAATGTGGTGGGATCAATAATTGTCCCAACACGCGACGTACCTCGAGCGGAGCCTTTGCCATCGTACGCAAAGGCTCCGCTCCGTTTATCTTCACCGGTAATTTTGCTGCACGATGTATTCATTGATACCAATACCTTCGATGCGAATCGAACTAGATGACCCAATCATCGTCAAACTGCAACATTTAGCTCGACGGCATAGCGTTCAACTCTACCTCGTTGGTGGATACGTTCGCGATCGGCTTCTGGGGCGAAGCCGGACTGACATTGATTGTACCGTCATAGGTGATGCACTCGATTTTGCGCAAAAAGTTGCTCGTCACTTTCGCTCAAAACCGATCATCTACGAACGATTCCGCACAGCAATGGTACCAGTTGGTGACTATAACCTTGAGTTCGTCGGTACGCGCAAAGAAACGTATGATGAAAACTCTCGCAAACCACATGTTACCGTTGGTACGCTCGACGATGACATTTTCCGTCGGGATTTTACGGTCAATGCACTGGCAGTT
>JBBIUD010000036.1:0-10717 GCA_037440485.1 Chlorobiota bacterium | reverse complement strand
CATCGTGCTTTTGGGTTCTGGGGCACTCTATATCGGACCTCGGCTTGGAAGCTGCACGCGTTCGGAGCAATCTCTATCCCGAGCATCAAGCCAACGCCAAACAGTAGGGCATCAATTCTTTGATACGCCCCATCACTACATCCGCGATCACAAAACTTCAACCCTCCAATGGCATTCAGCTCGGAAGCATGTGGTTGATGTTGCAATTGTTGGAGCTGGTCCAGCCGGATTAGCAGCAGCCGTCCGGCTTCAGACAGATGGTTACCAAATCGCTCTCATTGAGAATGAACCTATTGCCGGAGGCGCAGCGCGTTCAGGAAAATACCACACGGTGCAGTACCCCTTAGCAGCCATTTACTTTGTCGAGCGACGCGGAGACATCGAAGAGCTTTGCCGATTTGCAGGAGTAGAGCCCATCCCTGTGCCCGAGGACACACTCATCCTCGAGCAATCGAGTTTTGCCAATGTTTGGGATGACACCACTCTGTCATCCCTTCCAATTACGCATCGTGAGAAAAGCGAGCTACGACGTTTTCGGGATGATCTGCTCGGTTTACGGGAAAGTGAGCGTTTACCAGAATACCCACTACCAGAAACGTTGCCTGCCGACTGGAAAGCGCTCGATTCGATGAGTGCAGCAGAGTATGTTGCTCGATACCGATCGCCACTGCTGCGTACTCTGCTTGATCTGTACACTCGTTCTTCGATGGGCGGATCGCTCGAAAACGTCAATGCATTCGCTCTGCTCAACTTTTACGCAAGCGAGATTGCAACGCAACGCTATACCTTTCCCGGCGGATTGGCTGGTTTAGCGTCCCCGCTGATTACGAAATTGGGTGATGCAGTCAAGACCCAGATGACCTGCATTCGCATCAGCACCGATGGACCTACCGTGACAGTTTGGGCGCTCGATCGTGATGGGCATATGCATCGCTTTGACTGCCGGGCAGCGATAGTTGCTGTGCAGAAATTTATGCTCCCGTGGATTCTCCCCGACCTTCCCTCTGCTCAACAGGCAGCGATGCGTTCTCTTCAGTATGCACCTTTTCTGACCGTTCACCTCTGTGCCGAACAGCCTCTTTTGCCGAATGGATTTGATGTGTGGGTTCCATCCGGTGGTCAACTGTTCACCGACATCATCAATGCGAATGCAACTGCCACCCAATCCCAGCAGACGAGCGTTGTTGCAAGCATCTATGCCCCACGCACCATGGCTGAACGCGCTATCCTGCAAAGCGACGACATTCTTGCAGCATACGCCAGAAAAATCGCTGAACACGCAGTACGCTCAGTGCCAACCATTCACGCCGAAACGATCGAGGAAGTTCATGTCTTCGGGTGGGGACATGCGTTAGTGGTACCAATTCCCGGTTCCCATTCCGGACTTGCACAGGCAGCACGGCAGCGGTTCGGTCGCATTGTGTTTGCCAACACCGACAACGATAGCTCACCAGCATTTGAGAATGCTGTGGCTCATGGCACCAGCGCTGCTGAGGCTGCTATTAGCTTACTGAAACAGTAGCAAAACGGCGCAGAATTTCCTGGCGGACATGATTCATGTACCACTGCGGCGTGCTGGTCGCGCCCGTAATACCAACGGTTTCTGCTCCTTCGAACCACTCTGCTTGCAGCTCACTGCTATCTTCGATGAAGTACGTACGCTGATTTTCCTCTCGTGCGACGGAGTAAAGCACTTTCCCGTTCGAAGATTCTCTGCCTGCCACGAAAATGATCACATCGTGTTCGCGAGCAAAGCGGCGGAGATCGTTCTCGCGTCCGGCGACTTGACCGCAGATGGTGTCCTTTGCGTGAAATTCAGTGGCAATGCTTTGCATTTCCTCGACGATCAACTCGGCAATGCGTGCTTTGAGCGCGTCTCGGAGTCGGAGGAAGGTCGGTCGGTCCATTGTGGTTTGGGAGAACAAGACTGTTTTCCGACGCAAGTCCACGCGGTCGAGAGCCTCCTCGACACTGCGAACAACGATACACTCATCGTTACACACGCCGCGGACACCGAGTACCTCGGCATGGTCGGCTTTACCAAAAATCACAATCTGATAGCCGAGATCGTAGAACTTTCGCACACGCTCCTGAAGCTTTGTGACGACCGGGCATGTTGCATCAATGATTTCAATGCCGTGCTCACGAGCTAAGCGATATGTCTCGGGTGGTTCACCGTGTGCACGAATAAGAACTTTCGCACCTTTGGGTAGTGATGGGAAATCATCGCGCGTTATAGTTCGCAGCCCGAGTGATTCGAGCCGTTCAATCTCCCTGGGGTTGTGAATGATATGCCCGAGAACATAAACTGTCCCAGGTGAATTCTCCTGTAGAGCTTCTTCGGCAACCTGCACTGTTCGTACCACACCCCAGCAAAATCCAGCTCGCGGGTCAATGGTTACGTTCATTGTTCAAGGGGGAGAGTGTCCAACATGGCGGTTCGTTTTCGAACAAAGTCAAGGATAAGCTCGACTTGCTGATCAACCGAGAGGTTCGTTGTATCAACCACCAGGGCATCGTCGGCTTTTCGTAAGGGGTTATGCTCACGTGATGAGTCGAGTTGATCGCGTTGCTCGAGCTGCTTACGGACGTCTTCGGTCGTTAGCGAAGGATTGGTCTGCAAAAGTTCAGCCAGACGCCGTTTCGCACGCGTTTCAAGGTCTGCAGTCATATAGACTTTGATATCAGCGTTCGGAAAGACAGCCGTTCCAATATCTCTGCCGTCCATGACAACTCCACCTTTGCTGCCGAGTTGCTGCTGCAGATGTACCATCGCACGACGCACCGACGGGAACGAACTGACTATGCTCACATGCGCCGTCACGTCGGCATCGCGAATGCGATCGCTGACATCACGACCATTGAGGTATGTCCGCTGCCCGTGGGGAGTGTGCTGCAGGTTGATAGTAATCCGATTCAGGAGAGCCGATAGTGCTTCGTCGGTCAAGGGGACGCCCTCTTCTAACGCCGCCAGTGTCAGCGCTCGATACATGGCGCCCGTGTCAATGTATGTAAAGCCTAACCGGTCAGCAAGCAGGCGAGCTGTCGTCGTTTTGCCAGATCCGGCAGGACCATCAATTGCAATGATTACGTTTGGTCTCATCGGTGCAATGGAAGCAATTCGATGCAAACTTACTGCAGCCTCGCCAAGATGACGAAAACATGCCGTAGGATGGTGCATTTCCAATTGCTCGATTGAATATGGTCCCGTCGCAACAACGACGGATACGAGTTGATGCGCACGGGCACATGCAATATCGTTGGGTGTATCGCCGATCACAATCACGCTGGAGGTTCGGAAATGCATCGAATGCGCGTGAGCCCACTGGAGTGCTACTGCTGGTAACTCAGTACGATCGAATGCACGGCAACCAAAGAAACCTTCGACAAAATACCTATCCAGTCCAGCAACACGAAGCTTGAGCCAACCGCAGCGGCGTTCATTCCCACTCATGATTGCAAGCGTTGCTCCAGCATCGAGCATCATACGGAGAAAATCCTCAGCATAGGGACACAAAGCGATTGTTTCTGGTTGGATGTGTTGGATCGCGGCCTCAAAGAGCACATCAAAAAATTCGGGTGCAATCGAGCGGGCTGCGTCGCGATCGCCGAGAAGTTGATAGAGTATTTGCAGATCAGTTTTACCCGCCGCTGAATCAAGGCGATGCCATGGCACCTTCCCGCCGATAACTTCTGCCCACGCCGTGGACCAAACCCGGCGCGTTACGGCAGGATCAACGCGTAGCAGAGTGCCATCTATGTCAACTAGCAGTAGCATTGTCATCGAGCAAATGCTGCCATTGTTTCCATCCACGCCACGCTAATATGGCAAAGATGCCATAGAGTCCAACGTATAGCCACAGTCCTCTGGTTGAGTACACAGCCGCGTAGGCAATATCAACACCAATCCAGAGCAACCAGTTCTCGATGTAACGGTGTGCCTGCATCCACGTTGCAATCAAGCTTGCAGTCGCAAGCGTTGCGTCCAGCTCCGGTATGAAGGCATTTGTCCACAATCGCAGTACCAGTGCCCAGACAATACTTCCAATTGCCCATATCAAACTAAATGTTAGCCATTTTCTCTCTGACTTGACGTGCGTTATCTGCAATGCATCGTTATACGATCGTTTTTTCCACCAAACCCAAAACCCATAACACCCCAGCACAAAGTACACTCCTTGCAACAACATATCGGCGTACAAGCGTGTATTGAAGAAAGAAATTGCCTGTAGAGCGACGCTAATATTACCGGCAACCCAGCACATGATATTCCGTCGTATCATGAGCAGAACATAGGCAATGCCGAACACTGTTGCCGTCCACTCAATCCAGCCCATCTGCCGCAAGGCGATGGTATCGTCCACTGTAAAGCTCGTATTCGAGCAAACGGCATTCAATATCAGCATTGTAGAAAATCAGTCGGCGGCGAGGTCTCAACCCAATATGTTTTGCATTGGCAGGTGTTGTCAAAACAAAGCCTCGCATTCCAGCGCACGAGTGCTTGAGCCAATCGCCAAGTTGCTTATGCAGCAAAGGCATGTCTTGTTCTGTTCCAAGTCTGATTCCATAGGGTGGATTGACAACAATTATCGCTGGTGCTTCAGGAAGCGGCATGGAACGAAAGTCGCATTGATAAAAACAGATGGAATCGTTCACGGTTGCGGACGAGGCATTTGCTACTGCAGCCTTGAGTGCAGTTGGGTCGTGATCACAGGCATGGATGACGGGTGATTTTTCTATCACCGAAGCTCGAGCATTCTCAAGCACATCGTCCCACCTGTCAGTGTGATGCAGCCGCCAGTGTTTGAAGGCAAAATCGCGTCGAAATATGGCAGGTGGAATATTACGCTTCATCAGAGCCGCTTCTATGGCAAAGGTTCCACTACCACACATTGGCGCGATAAGTGGTTCAGAATCATTCCATTTGGCTGCATAGAGTATTGCAGCGGCTACTGCCTCTGAAAGTGGGGCATGTGAGGTTATGCGACGATACCCACGCCTCGAGAGCGGCTCACCCGAGGTGTCCAGTAAAACAGAAACCTGAGTTCCACGCCAGTACAGAAAAATCACACTTCCTTGCCGACGACCATCGCTATTGGGTCGCTTTCCAGTTCGGTTGCGCAGCCGATCGGCAACTGCATCTTTGAGTTTTTGACAGGCATACAGCGAGTTACGGATTGTCTCGTTCTTGACTGATGCCGTTACGGTGACGGTCGTCGAAGGACTGATGTGCTCTTCCCACGGTAGCTGCACTGCCCATTGGTACAAATCACCCGCAGTGGCGGCGACACCATCTGCAATGAAGAGCAAAACGCGATGTGCACAACGCAGCCACAGGTTTAGGCGATACACTGCGGAAATATCCCCATGAAGTTCAACCGCAGCAGGACTTATTTCAGCGGCGCGATAGCCAAGCGTTTGTATTTCCTGGAGCAGAAACGGTGCAACACCCTTGGCACAGGTGACAACGAAGCGATACAGTTGCTCAGTCATTGCGGGCGCGAAGATGCTCCAGTATCATCAGCATTGCTGCGGCGCACGCCCGAACGCGGTTATCCTGCCGATCAGGACCAAAGGTATATCGCCTGGCATCAACGCCCCGCTCATCCGCAACAGCAATCCACACCGTGCCAACCGGCTTATCGTCGCTCCCGCCACCTGGTCCAGCGATTCCAGAGATGGCAACCCCAAAATCCGTGCTATATGCAGCTCGCACATAT
This sequence comes from Chlorobiota bacterium, assembly GCA_037440485.1. Taxonomy (GTDB): domain Bacteria; phylum Bacteroidota; class Ignavibacteria; order Kapaibacteriales; family NICIL-2; genus NICIL-2. The sequence continues at coordinate 4,997 of JBBIUD010000036.1, read as the reverse complement.
CGCGATAACTCTTCAACGGTCTGTCTGCTCACAGCACCGAACTGCGCCAATGTTTCAGGGCGAACGCCGCCAAAATGAATCTTCACCGCATCAGCATAGCAAATCACTCCACCGACGAAATAAGCTGAACTACCCGGTACGGAGGTAATTTCTGCACCAAGCATACCACCGGTGCACGATTCTGCGACAGCGAGGGTTTTTCCGTTTCTGATGCATTCCCGCTGGAGAACTTCGACCAAGCGTTCATTTTGGTCGGTGATAAGCGCTTTGCCAAGTAGTGGCTCGATTTGTGCGGCAACATCCGTCAGAAGTGAACGGACATGATCAGGTGAACCCGCTGCTCGCAGCCGTAATCGGACAACCAGCGCAGACGGAAGAAAAGCAAGCTCAACCTCTCGAGGAAGATTCTTACGCACCGGTTCGAGTCGCTCAGCAAGGTCTGATTCGGGGATGCCGGCAGTCAAGAACACACGTTCATCAATGATTGGGCATCCACAACGTTCGATTGCGTTTCGGATGAGCGGTATTCCTGATTGCTCCATGATGAGTTCCATTTCACGAGGAACTCCCGGCAAAACCATCACCGACGCACCGTCGGTTCGCTCAAAGTACAGTCCGGGAGCAGTACCAATTGGATTGGCTAATACAGTCGCAGTCGAGGGTACTAAAGCCTGCGAGCGAAGACGATCGCTGAACTCCCGTCCCCGTTGTGCGGCATAGTGCTCCAAGCGGGCAAGTGTCGGTTCATGGACAACGCGCTGATCGCCAAACAGCGACAGCAGGGCATCAACCGTACAATCATCGTGTGTTGGACCTAATCCACCGGTCGTGATCACCAGATCACTGTAGCTTCGTAACTGTTGCAGTGCAGCAACGATTGTGGGAACATGATCGGGGACCGTCCTCTGCTCGACGACGAGAGCACCAAGCGATGTACAGCGAGCTGCTATCCAGGCAGCATTCGTGTTGAGCGTGTCGCCACTGAGAACTTCATTACCGATCGAAAGAATTGCGATGCGATACTGGTTCATGCCATTGCCAAAAGAAATGCCCGCCGCGAAATTAGTCGTCACCGGCGGGCACTACGTCGTTCGATCGTTGAACGTGTGCTTTATGCGCTGACCGATTGATCTTCCATTGACGACGGTGAAGGCTCCGACGATTCAGGTGATTGGCTTGATTCAGGAGAATGACTTTGATTCGATTCGCTTTGCTCAGAAGCGGGCGTTTCTGCCGGTTCGACTGCTCCGGTAATGGGAGCAGATGCCTCGACCGTAGGGAGAGTGTCAATCGCCGGTGGAGTCACTTCGACCGTCGGTACATCAACCGCTGGGGGTTGGCTTGGAAGAGCACTCAGCGAATCAACTGGCGTGAACGCATACTCATCGGCACCTGGAACAGGATGCGCTTCGTTGTATGCCCTAATAGCATCCTCGCCTTTTTCACGCAGAGCATCAACCGCCGAGAGCACAATACGCTTGTCTTCGTCGTGGAATTCGATAATTTTCAACGGCAAGACATTGCCGATAGCAAAGTAGTCTGCAATTGTTTTGACCGGTGCAAACGAAAGGTGCGAAGCCGGCACAAATCCTTCGACACCTTCCGGCAATTCAACAACGACGCCTTTGTCCACAATCCGAATAATCTTCCCTTCTGTTGTGTTGCCAGGCTTGAAACGATCAGCGTACACTTCCCATGGGTTCTCGGTCACTTGCTTATGCCCCAACGAAATGCGCCGCTGCTCTGCATCGAGCGCTAAGACAACGACATCGAGTGGATCTCCACGACGCACAATCTCACCCGGGTGGCGAATCTTTTTCGTCCACGAAAGATCACCGATATGGACCAATCCTTCGATGCCTGGCTCCAATTCGACGAAGACACCAAAGTTGGTGATATTCCGAACAACACCTTTGTGGACAGAGCCAACGGGATATTTTGCGACGATTTCATTCCACGGGTCGGGCTGGAGCTGCTTGATCCCGAGCGCCAGTTTCCGATTTTCCTTGTCAATGCTCAAGACCACGGCTTCGATAACCTGCCCAAGCGAGACTAACTGCGACGGATGCTTGATGTGTTGAGTCCAGGACATTTCGCTAATGTGAATAAGCCCTTCGATTCCCTTTTCGATCTCGATGAAGGCTCCGTAGTCTGTGATGCTGACGACGCGTCCGGTAACCTTCGACCCGGGTTGATACTTGTCACCAATTTGCTCCCACGGATGCGGGGTGAGTTGCTTCATGCCAAGCGAAATACGCTTTTTGTCCTCATTGAAGTCGAGCACAACGACTTTGACTTTTTCATCGAGGCTAACCACTTCCGATGGATGATTGACTCTGCCCCACGACAAATCCGTAATATGGACCAAGCCATCCACACCACCGAGATCAATGAACACCCCAAAGTCGGCAATCGCTTTGACGTGTCCTTCCAATACAAGTCCACGCTCGAGCATGTTGAGAATGCGTTGGCGCTGCTCCTGAATCTGATCCTCGAGCAGTGATCTGTGACTGACGACAACATTCTCGCTCGGATTATTGACCTTGACAACGCGAACGTCGAGTGTTTTCCCGATCCAAGCATCAAAGTCTCGCACCGGACGCATATCAACCTGCGAGCCAGGCAAGAATGCTTCGATGCCGAGCAGGTCCACAACGAAGCCACCCTTGATCCGGCGAAGAATACGGACGTTGACGATTTCCTGCTTTTCGTAGAGTTCGACGATTTGATGCCATGTTTTCATGAAGTCTGCACGACGGCGCGATAGGACAAGCCGCCCTTGACTATCCTCAAGCCGATCCACGAAGACATCAATTTCGTCACCAACACGCAAGGTGTCGGCAGCCTCGCTGAACTCAGAGCGCGGGATCACGCCGAGTGATTTGAAACCAACGTCAACCCATATTTCATCCTTGGTGATCGCCGTGATCACCCCGTGCACCATTTCATCTTCATTGATTGGGGTTGTGTATTGACCAAGCAAGGAATCGAAGGTATTATCATCAACCCCGGTGATGGGTATTCCACTATCCATAATCGTCGCCATGACCGGCTTCGATGATTGAAGCACCGGCGACCCTAATACGTCCTCCCCCGATGACTGTAGCTGGCTCAGGTCGCTCGATGGTGTATCAGAATTTTGTGGCATTTGCAGATCGGCGTTTTCCGTCATGCACTTCTCCTTCGGTAGGCACCTGCACCAACAAACGCCGCACTCGTCTGTATGCAGTGCCACCGTATATGGTGGAACAATAGCCTTTTTGTGCGGATTGGAGCGCAAAAATACGACATTGCTGTAATTTTACGGCAGTCCGACCATGCGGCGCCCACAGGATGCGCATACTGGATCGCTACCTTCTGTCCGCTACTATTGCTAGCATGCTCTTTGCAATGCTCGCACTTTCGCTTGTGTTCATCATCGTCAACCTCATCGAGAGCCTCGACCGATTCATTGACCAGCGCGCAAATCTGGCGATTATTGTCAGCTACTATCTCTACTTTTTGCCCGAAATCATCAAACTTCTATTGCCAGTGACTATTCTGGTGGCAGTACTGTTTGCCGTGGGCAAGCTAACCGAAAACTACGAAACTACCGCCATGAAGAGCGCTGGAATTAGCGTGTACCGGCTGATGCTGCCTCTGGTTCTGCTGAGCATTATCATCGCAGCCGGTCACCTGTGGTTCAATGGGTGGATTGTTCCGCGCGTACTCAGCAAAAAGTTTGCAATCGAACGACGCTACCTCGGCAGAAATACTGGCGGTATCCAGGAGCAGCTCTACGGACTATACCTGCGCGATACGCCCCTACGGGTGGTTGCAATCGGATACTACAACCTTCTGACCGCACGTGGTACCGACCTGAGCATCGAGACCTACACCGACGCAACGTACCCCCACATCCAGCAGCGACTCGATGCCCAGCATTTTTACTGGGACTCCCTGGCAAACGTCTGGATTGCGGAGGACTGTTTCATCCGAACGTTTGAGGGAGGAACGATCCGCACAACCGTTGCGAAATCAATGCCTATCCATCTGGCGACCGACCACAAACGACTGCTTACGCTCCAGCGCTCGCTGGAAGAGATGACTTACTCCGAACAAGCCGATTACATCGAGTTTCTTCGCCGCGGTGGACGAAACACGCGGCAGCTCGACATTGCACATGCCGGTGACTATGCGTTCCCCTTTGCCGACATTATCGTCATTTTAATCGCGACACCGTTCGCATCGGTCAAAAAACGGAGCGGTTTAGCTGCCAACATCGCTGCAGCAATGACACTGACGTTTCTGTACCTTGTCCTAACGAAAATCGTGCAAGCTATCGGCATGGAAAGTTCAGTCTCTCCGACGCTCATCGGATGGAGCGCCAACATCGTGTTTGTCATCATTGCAGCAATCATCCTTGCGCGAACACCAACATAACCAATCTCGATCAGCTATGCCCGAAATTCCCTCGCTTGCTTCACTCGACGGACGACGGATCTATCGCGAACTGTATCACCGCTTGCGCTTTGAGCAACAACGCGGCACCTTGACCACTCTGAAAATCCTTCATCAGATCGCGGTTGGCTCCCGATCACTACAAGAATTTGAACTGAGCGACACGACTGTTCGCCATAAACTGGGATGGTTGAGCGGTACACGATTGTGGTTGGAGGAAATCGTCAGCCGCTACTATTACTCGACGGTCCTTTCGTTCGTGTACGGTGGTGCAGCAGTCCTGCTGGTTGTCATCGGACTGCGCCGGTTTTCGACGTTCATTAGTGACGGCATCGTATTGCTCAGCGTCGGGTTGGAAGCCATGCTGCTGTTGCTTCTGTTTACGGTGATGTTTTTTGGTCCGTCCGAGGAAAAAGATCCCCAGCGCGACGAGATCACCGAGCTTCTCCGCGAGATCGGAGAAATTGGTCGTGACTATGCCATCGCACTCAAACAACTGGAACGCACAACCGCTGGAATTCAACAGCTCGCGCACCAAACCGAACACCTAGCACGTG
>JBBIUD010000035.1:0-10952 GCA_037440485.1 Chlorobiota bacterium | reverse complement strand
TGCTACATCGCTAACAAAAACATCGTGTCGCTGGCGCAAAATATCGAGCACTTCCTGTCGTGCGGGTTCACTGAATTTTGTTCGGCTGAATTGCTCACCGGCAGATTTATACTCTTCGCGCTGGATGACCGTCCACGATACACCAAGTTTATCGCTGAGATTTTTGAAAAATGGCACAGCGCCACCGAATCCGTTGAACTCGATCATCCCCAGTGGCGCAACGAAGATGCTATCAGCCACCGAGGCAAGGTAATAGTCGGCTTCGTTGCCACCATCGAGAAAGGCATAAATCCACTTCCCCGACTTTTTGAATTCGAGCAGCTCGTGCCGAATCTCACGCGCTTGTGCAAGACCAAGCCCTTGCGCTCGGCGAATCAAAATGCCCTCGATCTTGCTATCGCTTGCCGCATAGCGAATTGCACTAATGACATCGAGCAGACTGGCTCCCTTCGAACTACCGAAAAAGACTGGCTGTGTATGCTGGTGTTCGCGAACTCCAGACGAGAAGGAGAGCATCAGGATAGAATGTTCGCGAACGGTTGGTGTCTCATCGCTGCCAATCGAGATCGAGCCAGCCGATGAAAACAACAACACAAACAGTGCCACGAGCATAAAAATGCCTAGCACCATACCTCCAAGAACGGCGGCAATCAGTGCAAAAGGAATCCACCATCGTGAGCGGTTCCGCTGGGGAGGCACTGGAATAGCATGCGGTGTAGCCATGGGATGCGTCCAGGGGTTTCACAATCATGCGCAAATGTACGTCTTGGGTGCAGAGAAGTTTCACCGCACAATGAAGCGATGGAAATACACAACCTGACAGCACACATTCCACCGATTGAAACATCGAGTGTAGATTATTCGCTCCCGCCCGACCGTATTGCTCAACATCCGCTACCGGTGCGCGACGAAAGCAAGCTCCTTTATGCTGATGCGCGAACAGGCACGATACGACACCATATTTTCTACGAGCTTCCCTCACTTTTGCCGCAGGGTGCGTTTGTGATTCGCAACACAACACGTGTTCTTCCAGCCCGCATCCTTGCAACGAAACCAACAGGTGGCAGCGTTGAAATTCTGCTTATTGCCCCTGCCGATGGACTGACCATCGAGCAGGCATTAGCATCGGGGGAAAGCATCTGGGAATGCCTTTTGGGCGGACGGCGAATCCACCCAGGCATGGAGCTCAATGCTCTGCACAACAGCAAAGGTATCCGCGCTGAAGTTATCAGCTTTGAAGACATGGTCGCTCATGTTGCAATCGAGTGTATTCCGCCTGAGACCATCTTAGCTGATCAACTACAATTTTTAGGACAACTGCCGCTGCCACCGTACATCCGCCGCACCCCAACGGAGGAAGACCTCAAACGGTATCAAACAGTCTATGCACAACGGAGTGGCTCTGTGGCAGCACCAACGGCTGGGCTTCATTTCACCGAGCGAGTCCTCGCTGCACTGCATGCACAGGGCACACCGATTGTTGATGTCGTCTTGCACGTCGGGATTGGAACATTTCAACCACTCCGAGCGGACGTAGCATCGAGCCACACCATGCATGCCGAGCGCATCTACGTCGAGCGGTCGAGCATCGAACAGATACATGCGCTGGTACACGAGGGCGATCGCATGTGCGTGTGCGTGGGCACAACATCTGTTCGCACTGTCGAAACGCTCTATTGGGTCGGCGTCAAACTCATCAACGGCATCAACTGCTCGCGGCTGCTGATAGCGCAAGAGGAACCCTATGCCCCACCGTTATCGAATTCGGTAGTCTCCCCGGCTGATGCACTCGAGGCAGTGCTCGATTGGCTCGATCAGCGCAACATGGTGGCGCTGGAAGGTGAAACCCAACTCTACATCGTGCCCGGCTACCGCTATCGCATAGCGCAGGCGATGCTCACTAATTTTCATCAACCGCGAAGCACACTCCTTCTGTTGGTGGCAGCCTTTATCGGTCCATGGTGGCGCACAATCTATGCCGAAGCATTAGCCAACGGTTACCGCTTCCTCAGCTATGGCGATGCGTCGCTTCTGATTGCAAATCCCGAATCCGAGGACGACACAACACGACGGTAAACAAGAAATCGTGGTTGCAATGCAACAGAATGCACCCATGCAGGTGCATCAACAATCGGTTCAAATAGCTCACCGCCGCTCCGAAGCTGCTTTTGGGTTAGTCGTAGGGTTAGTGGTGGCTCCGCCCGGTCGAGTATTCGTTCTATGTCCTCTAAACCTCCCCGTACTGTGACCTTCAGACGCGACGGCAGCACAGCAGCATCGGCAGGGATGCGTGCTTCGATGTTTACCGGTACATCGTAGTAGGTCAGCTCAGCAAGCTGCTGGACAACACCTTTGACAATCACCTTTTCCGGAAGAATGCGCACAATAGGCGAAGGCTCAACATCAACAAGTTCAAGGATGCTTCTGCGAAGGTTGGTCCGTTCGACGGACACTGTCCGCCAGCGCGATATTGTGTCCACAACCGATTGAGAACCAATCACGACAACCGAATCCGGCACAACGACCAGTGGTCGCGCAAGAACATAGCCATCGGCAACACCAAGACGAAGATTGGGTTCCAGACGCACTTTCTTTTGGGCAATGATGTCGAGTTGATACCGCAGGTTCGATGGCTCAATCTCAGCAACGCGAAGAGGCACAGGTGAACGGAACGCTGCTCGCAACTCGGCTTGTGTAAGCGTTCCTGAGCGTTGGTCATGGGGCAACTGGAGCGCAATCCGAGTTGAGCGATCCAAGTAGAGCGCATTGAGCAAATTCCAGCCCGTTCCGCGCAGCTTGACATACACTTCTGCAGGCAGAGGGGACGCCAACGAGCGATCGCTTGGCAATCGCACCTCCAGTTGAATGGGCATTGTGACCTCGTACTCAGCCTGGAGTGTGATGTAGAGCCAGAGCATCACGCTCAGCACAAGTGAAAACGCAGCTGTTCGTATCGAGATCCGCATTGTTAGCGCACGCGATGACGTCGAACAAGATACTCCCGCAGTATTCGGTCGAACGGTTGATCGGTAATTGCCTGCACAAAGTCAATATTTGCCGTGTAGCAACGCTCGCGCAACGATTCGACAAAGCTCTGCATGGCAGTTTGGTATGCCGCCCGAATTTGGATCGGCTGCGTAATCATTTCATCGCCTGTTTCGAGATCGCGGAAGGTTGCGGCAAGACCAAAACGGAAATCAACCTCTCTTCGATCGAGCACCTGCACGGCAATGACCTCGTGATGGTCGTGGCGAAAATGTTTGAGGCTGGTAGCAATCTGGTCCAGATCATCGAGAAAGTCGCTGATGATGATCACCAGGCTGCGACGGTGGAGCCGCTCTGCAAGAAGCTCCAATGAGCTTGCCGTGTTTGTCTGTTCTGACGGTTGCGCGCGATCGAGTGCGCTCAGCAGTTCGCCGATGTAGGAGCGTCGCGATCGTGGCGGGTAGTACGCACGCAGCGACTTGTCATAAAGCGCCAGTCCCACCGCATCTTTCTGCAGCATGGCAAGGTAGGAAAGCGCCGCTGCCAGATACGTCGCATACGTGAATTTCGAAACCATACCCTCCGATGCATACGCCATCGAAGCGCTCTGGTCAACAGCAATGACCGCGCGGAGGTTCGTTTCTTCCTCAAACTGCTTGACGTAGTAGCGACCGGTGCGCCCGAGCACTTTCCAGTCCAAATGACGTAGGTCGTCGCCGGGACGATACGCACGATGTTCGGAAAACTCTGCGCTGAAGCCGTGAAATGGTGAGCGGTGCAAGCCTGTCAAGAATCCTTCCACGATCAGCCGCGCACGCAATTCCATCGTTGCAAGCTGTGATGCGATGCGCGGATCGAGGTACTTGGCTACAATATCCATTGCTATTGCACGTGGTTTGCCGCTGGCAAAGATACCTCCAGACTACGCATGCACAGCGACGCAAGTATCTGCAGTGATGTCAACTCACCAGAATACTGGTCCGAGCGGTATCGCCGTGGCGATACACCGTGGGACCTGGGAAAACCAACCCCTGCATTCGTTGCGCTCGTCGAACGCATAGACTTCCCTAAGCCAAGCGCGAACCTGCGTCCACACGTTCTCATCCCAGGGTGCGGTTATGGACATGATGCCCTCATGCTTGCACAGCGTGGCTACGCAGTGACTGCCGTTGACTTTGCCGATGAACCGCTGTCTTACCTCCAAGAGAATGCACGACTTCTCGGTGTCGAACTAACGACTCTCTGCTGTGATGTGTTCACACTTCCCTCCCGCTACTCGGCTGCCTTTGACGTCGTGCTCGAGTACACTTGTTACTGTGCCATTGATCCGTCGCGTCGCCAGGAATATGCATACACCCTGTCGGCACTGACCAAGCCGAATGGAATTGTTGTTGGACTCTTTTTCCCTCTCGACGAGGCGGAACGATTACAGCCACCCTTCAGCGTTCGTGTTGATGACGTTCGTGCCGAGTTTGAGAATGCAGGCTTTGTGCTGATCACCAGCGAAGTTCCCCTCGAATCACATCCGGCGCGTGCCGGCCGCGAACAATTGATGATTTTCCGAAAACCACTATAGGACAGAAACCAGATGGAACTTGCGCTCGAATTACAAAATGATTCCGGGGGTTATCACTTACGCGTCACATCACCGCATGGACTAACATTTTCGGTTGACGCTCATAGCGAGACTCCCGCTGGTCCATCCCCTATGCAAATGCTACTGGCATCAGTCCCCGCTTGCGCAGCGATGGACATTATCAGCATACTGCGCAAGCAACGGGTGGAAATTTCCAGCTTTCGAGCAACGGTCAGCGCACAACGCGCCGTCGAGCATCCACGAGTCTTTACCACAATGCATCTTCATTTTTCGCTCACTAGTCCCAACGCTACTGAACAGCAGCTCCGCCGAGCTATTGAGCTGTCCGAAGAAAAGTACTGCAGTGCCTGGGCAACGCTTCGTGCCAGCGGCTGCACAATTACCTGGACCGACGAACTTCTACGACCACATTCCCCACCAACCACTGCATAAGCGATGGCTTTATTGATTTTGCTTCGTCACGGCGAATCTCAATGGAACAAAGAGAACCGCTTCACCGGCTGGATTGATGTTGATCTTTCCGAGCGCGGTGAACAAGAAGCACGTGCCGCAGGCAGCCTCTTGCGTGAGGTACCAATTGATGTTGTCTTCACATCAGCATTACGCCGCGCTATTCGAACAGCGGAATTGGCACTCGAAGCTGCCGGTAAATCACACCTACCCATCGTTAAGGATGCCGCGCTCAACGAACGTCACTACGGTGACCTCCAGGGACTCAACAAAGATGAGGTTGCCCGTACGTACGGTGAGCAGCAATTCAAACTCTGGCGCCGCAGTTACGACGTTGCGCCGCCCAACGGCGAATCACTCAAGATGACGCAAGAACGAGTGCTTCCCTACTTCCACCAACACATCGCGCCTCTCTTGAAAGAGGGCAAGAACGTACTTATCGTTGCGCATGGAAATTCACTGCGCGCATTGGTCATGGCACTCGAGCAACTCTCACCCGAACAAATCATCGAGACGAACATTCCGACCGGCATTCCCTTTGCTTACGTGCTCGATGCAGACGGCAATGTTATTCGCAAGATTGAGGACCTTTCTCGCCTGGCATCTATCGCACACGCTTAGCGCAGCACCTCGACTGTACCGACCCATCGAGTATCACCTGCGCTAATGACGATGGTGTACGAGCCAGCAACGAGCTGACCAACCGGTATCATAACGTCAGATGTTCCTGCGACTGGAACGTCCAGCATTTTTCGTCCGAGTACGTTGTAGAGTGCTACACTGCCACCGCCGATGAGCGCCGGTGCACGGACGGTGAGCACTTCCGAGACAGGATTCGGAGATAGCTCAACGGGGACAGCTTCATCGCTATTGAGCAGGCGAATTGCCGACGTTGCATGCTCCGGCTGCTGATCATGCGATCCAAGCAGCGGCACGATAGTAAACTGATTCGCCGGTGACCACTGACCGCGTTCGGAGCCGCGTTGCGCACGCACGCGCCAGTAGTACTGCATTCCCGGACTCAGATCAACCACGTCTGCAAATGGAGCAATGCACTCAAGCTCTCGAGCGATGGTGTGGAAGTCTGGACTTGTTGAAATCTGGAATCGGTAGGATGTCGCACCCTCGCACCGTTGCCAGCTACACCGCAGCGTACTTGCAAAAGCGAGCACACTTTTATCCACTGGGAATCGCTCAGCCGGCACACCAAGAGTAACGGGCATTGTGCTGAGTCGAACAGCCGCACTCCACGGGCTTTCTCCTGCATCATTGATCGCCTGGACGCGCCACCAATACGTTCGCCCTGGTTCTAATCCTGCGACCGTAGCACGAATCCACGTCTTCCCCTGAAGCAGCAAAGCATCGGTGCGAATCGTTGTAAAGTCACGTTGTTCGGAAATCTGGAATCGGTAGTACCGTGCATTCGGAACAGCTTCCCAGCGTATCGTTGCGCTCTGCTCATCGTTGTAACTGGCAATGAGCTGACGTGGCGGTTGCAGTGCGGGTGGCTGCTGACTACCAAGCGAGCTAAGGGCAGTTACCACCAGTATCCACAATAAACGACGAAGGAAAGCCATTGGGCATCGGCGTATGATTGGACAGCATCACACCCTCTTCCCTGACGATGTCAACCGCGTGCTGATCCCTGCGTGCGGCTCTGCGTATTTTTTCGGTGACAAACAAAAAAACTTGAATCGCACCATGCCACACCACAAAAAACAACGTGCTCAACAGCAGCGAATGATCGCGATCCTCGATCGCCTCAATGCCGAGTATCCCGGCGACTTCGAGGGATTGCACTTTTCGTCACCGTTCCAACTATTGATCGCAACGATTCTTTCGGCTCAGTGCACCGATGAGCGCGTCAACAGTATCACACCAATGCTGTTTGCTAAATATCCCACTGCTGCTGATTTTGCTGCTGCTTCCCTCGATGAGCTGGCTCGCGACATACGACCGACGGGCTATTACAACGCAAAAGCTCGACACATTCAAGCTTGTTGCCGTATGCTACTGGAGCGATTCGGTGGCGTCGTTCCAGCAACTCTCGAAGAACTGGTTACGCTGCCCGGTGTTGGGCGTAAAACTGCGAACGTCATCCTCAGTCAGGCTTTTGGTCAGCACGCGATCACCGTTGATACACACGTGGCACGACTTTCCAATCGCTTAGGCTTTGCTCATTCGAACGATCCCAACAAAATCGAACAGACACTCGCACACATTACCCCACAGGACCGGTGGAACGACATTGGACGACTGTTCATCACACACGGCAGAAAAGTTTGCACAGCGCGGAAACCGCATTGCGATCGCTGTGTGATTGCTTCGCTCTGTCCATCGGCAGTAATCACGACGCAAAAGGGCTAAAGCGATTTGCTTTAGCCCTGGGTTCTGCGAAGCGTCGAGGCAAGTTAGTTCTGCGAACCGTTGACCTGGCGTGCACTAAAGCGCGGCTTGAGTCCTTGCCAACATTCGTAGTAGTCGCGTTGCAGCGCTGCGGTCTCCATTGCGAACTTTGTTGTGCGAATAGCAAAACGCGACTCGAACATGAACGCCAATGTATTCTGCTGCTTGACTGGTTTGAGTTCTGCCGTTGATGCTTTCTCGTAGGTTGCAGCATCCGGTCCATGACCACTCATGCAATTGTGCAAGCTGCATCCACCGGGCACGAAGCCTTCCTCTTTGGCATCGTAGACGCCCCAGATCAACCCCATGAACTCGCTCATGAAGTTGCGGTGGAACCAGGGCGGACGGAAGGTATCCTCGGCTACCATCCACCGGTCGGGGAAAATTACAAAGTCGCAATTAGCGGTGCCGGGGATTTCGCTGGGTGCTGTCAAAACGCAGTAGATGCTCGGATCGGGATGATCGAACGTGACGGTATTGATGCACTGGAACTTTGTAAGGTCGTACTTGTACGGGACGTAGTTTCCATGCCAGGCGACAACGTTGAGTGGTGAATGGTCAATGACCGATGCCCACAGATGCCCCTGGAATTTCGCGATAACTTCAAAGTTGCCCTCGCGGTCTTCGTACGCTGCAACTGGTGCAAGGAAATGCCGCGGATAGGCTAATCCATTTGCGCCGATTGGTCCTAAGTCCGGGAGCCGGAAATATTGTCCGTAGTTCTCGCAGATATAGCCACGCGCCGAACCATCCGGTAGAACGACGCGAAACTTGATACCACGCGGGATCACCACGATCTCGCCCGGTTGAACCTCCAAAATTCCAAGCTCAGTATGCACGCGCAGCGTACCGAGCTGCGGAACAATCAGCATCTCGCCATCGGCATTGTAAAAGAAACGGTCCTCCATGTCCTGATTGCATGCATACAGATGCACAGCCAGACCGCTCTGCATGGCGAGATTACCACACCCACCAATCGTAACGATGCCCCGAACAAAGTCGGTCGGTTCTTCTGGAATCGGAAGCGGACTCCACCGCAGTTGGTTCGGCGTCGGCGGTACTTCGTCGAACGGCGTCGAGCGAATGAGTCCATCGTCTATTAGTTGGAAGGGTTGATGTACCACCGACGGGCGTATGCGGTGCATCCATGTACGGCGATTGACCACGCGTGGAGCAGTGAACGGTGTACCACTGACCTGTTCAACGTAGAGACCGTACGGGACCTTTTGTGGTGAATTCATCTTTGGATGAATGGCACCGGGTAGTGCTTCGCTGATAAATTCGTTACCAAAGCCTGCCAGGTACTCCAGGCCCCGGTCGGTCACCGTTTCTGCGACGATGGGGTGATCCATAGGAACGCTCCCAAAGAAGGTGGAACAAGCCGTTGCGCGCCCAGCAGGACTCGAACCTGCGACCCACAGCTTAGAAGGCTGTTGCTCTATCCACTGAGCTATGAGCGCGGGCGCAAGCAAAAATAGCGCCTTCGCTGTGTTTGCTCAAGGACCCGCAGCCGTCTTATCTTGCATTCGTTCATCATTGACGTTTGTGATAATGCCTTACCGTGTTGGTATCGTCGGTGCAACCGGCTTAGTTGGTCGCACAATGCTGGAGGTCCTTACTGAGCGTGCATTTCCGATTACCGAGATTGCACTGTTTGCCTCGGCGCGCTCGGCAGGCTCGGTGCTCGACTGGAACGGGCAGCGACTCCGCGTTCACGAACTGACACCTGCTGCCACAGAAGAAGGCTACGACTTGGTATTTTTCTCCGCTGGCGCAGCTATCAGTAAGGAATACGCACCACTGTTTGCAGCAGCGGGTTCGACTGTCATTGACAATTCCAGTGCATGGCGCTCAGACCCAGCCGTTCCGCTCGTTGTACCAGAGGTCAACGGTCATCGCGCACTCGACCATCATGGCATCATAGCAAACCCGAATTGCTCGACAATTCAGCTTGCCGTGGCACTCAAACCAATCGCTGAACTGTTCGGAATATGCCGTGTGGTTGTATCAACCTACCAATCCATCAGTGGTGCAGGACAGCGCGGAATTGACCAACTCCATGCTGAGCTGCACGGTCAAGAACCCGTAGTGCGAATCAGCCGGCATCCCCTTGCACACAATGCAGTCTTCCATCCCATCGGCGAGGACGGGTGGAGTCAGGAAGAACAGAAGATGATGAGCGAGTTGTGTCGCATTCTGGAGCTTCCCGATTTGGCGGTAGCAGTCACGTGTGTGCGGCTTCCGTTCTTTCGCTCGCACGCCGAAGCTGCCTGGGTAGAATGTCTCCAGCCCGTGAATCTGGACGCACTTGCTCAGGTCTATGCGCAGAATCCCAGTATTGTTTTCTGTACCGATGACTATCCCACCCCACGGTCAGTCGGAGGAACCGATCACGTCTGGATCGGACGGTTGCGTTTGGACCGCTCCAATCCCAATGCACTCTTGATGTGGATCGTCGCCGATAACGTTCGCAAAGGAGCAGCAACTAACGCCATCCAAATAGCAGAATTTCTGCACGAACACAAACTGTTACCTCGCACGACAACACCAACAACTCATCAAGCTCTGCTGTGAATCGCTATGCAATCATCATGGCTGGTGGGAGTGGCGAACGGTTCTATCCACTCAGCCGTCAGAAACGTCCTAAGCAACTACTCCCCCTGCTCGGCGATGGAAAATTGCTCATCGAACATGCCGTCGAGCGATGCCTGCGCATTCTGCCTGCCGAATGCATCCTGGTCATCACAAGCGACGGTCTGCGTCAAATAATCGCCGATGCACTGGCTGGGCATTTACCAGACGCGAACATCATTGCTGAGCCTGCAAAACGCAATACTGCTGGCTGTTTGACATACGGCGCAGCAATCATTGCCAATCGCGATGATAATGCCGTCGTTGCCGCACTGCCAGCCGATCATTACATCGGCGATACCGATCGCTTTGCCCAGGCACTTTCGGATGCTTTTTCGTTCGCACAGTCGAACGAATTAATCGTCACCTTCGGTATCGAGCCAACCCGACCAGAAACCGGTTATGGTTACATCGAGCTTGGCGAGATGCTTGCAAATGGTTTTTATCGCGTTCGGTCCTTTCGCGAAAAACCCGACCGTCGCAGTGCAGAAGAGTTTCTCGCCAGCGGGAGATTCCGATGGAATAGCGGCATGTTCGTTTACCGCCTCGACGTCTTCGATCAGCAACTCGCCGAGCATGCTCCGCCCTATAGCAACGCCCTTGCAGTACTGAAACCAGCACTCCAGCGCGGTGATTGGCAAACGGTATCGCAGTGCTTCGGTCAACTACCAAATGTTTCGATTGACTACGCACTTATGGAACGCACCACCGCAATCGCTGTGCTGAATGCACCGTTCGATTGGGACGACGTTGGTTCCTGGGACGCATTAGTGCGGATCGCTCGCCCCGACCTACATGGGAACGTTTCAATCGGAAGCACCGTGGCACTCGATTGCACGCGTAGCATAGTGGCAAACTATTCGGAACAACCTCGTCTGTTGTG
>JBBIUD010000034.1:0-11001 GCA_037440485.1 Chlorobiota bacterium | reverse complement strand
ATAGGGCACATGCCAGCACCGATGCAATCACAAAGCATTTTGTTGGACGCCGCGCCGTTGGTTTGTTGATGGAACGGGAGATCGAGTATTTATCGAAAGCTTTTCACGATCCGCCTCGACCGTTTGTGGCTATCGTCGGCGGTGCAAAAATTTCCGATAAAATTCGCGTCCTCGAAAGTCTTCTTCAACAAGCCGATGCTGTCCTCATCGGTGGCGGAATGGCAAACACTTTTTTAGCAGCACAGGGGCACAACATCGGCGACTCAATTGTGGACGAACGCTTCATCGGTCAAGCAAAAGCGCTCTATCAACGGTACGCATCGAAACTGTCACTGCCGATTGATGTTGTCCTCGCCGATGAAATCAGCGACACAGCTCTGGTGTCAACGCTGGACCTTCACGACATCCCCTATGAAACGGAGCTAAAAATTCTCGACATCGGTCCCGATACGATCGAGAGCTTCCGTGATATCATCAGCACAGCACGACTGGTTGTGTGGAATGGTCCGATGGGTGCATTCGAGTTCAAACCATTCCGCAACGGAACTATTGCCATAGCAAAGGCTGTTGCAGAAGCAACCGATCGCGGTGCAACGACAATCGTTGGCGGTGGTGATTCGATTGCTGCTATCGCATTGGCAGGAGTCACTAATCGCATCACACATATTTCCACCGGTGGTGGCGCAACGCTGGAGTACCTGGAAGGCAAACCGCTGCCCGGAATTGTCGCACTTGAAGAGTAGCAATTGTTGCAGGTTGCATCCGTCTTCGGTTGCAGAAAGGTGTCTATCCCCTGTCCAGAACAATTGATGCGAAAAACTAACTTCGGTATTGGTGCGTTTGTCCCCCCAACAATCAAGGTTTTAGTTGGGATCAATGTTGCGGTCTTTGTACTCGATTGGCTTGTTCTGGGCATGCTCACTTATCGTGGTATTCGCCTCGATCAATGGGTTGTGCAACTGTTCGGCTTGATGCCGATTGGCTCGGATTTCTTTTTCCCCTATTGGCAACTTGTAACGTACCAATTCCTCCACGGTGGTTTCTGGCACTTGTTTTTCAACATGTTTGCGCTTTGGATGTTTGGATCAGAGCTTGATTACCTATGGGGCTCGCGTCGCTTTTTAACGTACTATCTTCTCAGCGGCATCGGCGGTGGAATTTTGAATCTGTTTGTAAGCGATGCACCAACTGTCGGTGCATCGGGTGCTATCATGGGCGTATTAGTTGCCTACGGTATGACATTTCCTGATCGTCCTGTGATGATGTTCCCGCTGTTTATTCCAATCCCAGCAAAGATTTTTGTCATCTTCTATGCTGCATTGGACCTGTTCTCAGGGTTGACCGCGACCGATTCTGGTGTTGCACACTTTGCACATCTTGGGGGCGCGATTACAGGCTTTTTGCTTCTTCGCTATGGCGATCGAATCGGGATTTTTTCCATTGCCGAACGGCTCGGCAATTCACAGGCATCGCAGCGCCGGGTAACAATCCGCCATGAGCCTGTCGAAGCTGATTTCATCGAGATTCCGATGCGCTCGGCTCCTGGCACTAAGCCAATTTTTCACGGTGCATCGTTTTTCTACAAAGGTCAATACATCACCGAAGAAACTGTTGATCGAATCCTCGAAAAGATCAACGAGTCAGGGTTTGATTCTCTTAGTGAAAGCGAGAAGGAAATTCTCTACGAAGTCAGTCGCCGCATGCAACAATCAATCTAAGCTGCCATGGAGTTGCCAGTATTGACCGATCATCCCACGGCCTCTGCACAACCAATAGCGACCTATCCTTTTCGCCGTCGCCAATCACGACAAGTCATGGTAGGGACCGTCCCCATTGGTGGAAATGCGCCGATTGCCGTCCAATCCATGACAAAAACGAAAACTGCCGACATTGAAGCAACGGTAGCTCAAATTGTGCGGTGTGCTGAGGCGGGCGCAGACGTCATGCGAGTTACCGTCAACGATTGGGAAGCAGCCGAAGCTATTCGTACAATTGTTCAGCGTTCACCGGTGCCCATTGTTGCCGACATTCACTTCAATCACATCTTCGCGCTCAAAGCAATCGAAGCCGGTGTTGCTAAAGTCCGCATCAATCCCGGCAACATCGGATCGCGTGATCGCATCAAGCAAGTTCTGACAGCAGCCAAAGAGCGTGGCATCCCCATCCGTATCGGTGTCAATAGCGGCTCGCTCGAAAAAGACATCCTCGACAAACACGGATACCCCACTGCAGAAGCGCTCTTCGAAAGCGCAATGCGACATGTAGACATTGCTCAGGACTTTGGATTCGACGATATCGTCATTTCCGTCAAATCCACGGACGTGCGGTTGATGATCGAAGCGTACCGCATGATAGCCGAACGAACCGATTTCCCTCTCCATTTAGGAGTGACGGAAGCAGGCACTACCAAAGTCGGAACAATCAAATCTGCTGTGGGCATTGGAACCTTGCTCGCAGAAGGGATCGGAGATACGATTCGCGTTTCTCTGACCGACCATCCAGAAGAAGAAGTCATCGTTGGAAAAGAGATACTTCGTTCGCTCGGGCTTGCACAACGGAGTGTCGAGATCATCGCATGTCCCACGTGCGGACGGATTGAAGTTGACCTTTTCTCGATTGTACAGCAGCTCGAGCAGCGCGTCAAAGGCATTCGAAAGCCGGTCAAAGTTGCTCTACTTGGATGCGTCGTCAACGGACCCGGCGAAGCAAGCGAAGCCGACATTGGAATTGCAGCAGGTCGAGGCGTCGGAATACTCTACCGGAAAGGTGAAGTTGTTCGCCGCGTCAAGGAAGAAGAAATTGTTGATGCTGTGGTGGAAGAAATTTTAAAATTTGTGCCCGATGACAACAATAATACCGAAACTCATTCGTGAATAGCCGCAGAGCCGAGCGGTATTCTCTCCCCTGAATGCCGCGCAAGAGGTTCGAGCCTGACACTTCCCCAAAAGTCGTGTCGGGCTCTTTTGTTTTTTACCCCCTCGCCGCCTGCCGGAGCGCTGCAATATTGCCCGCAATAGAGCCTGCGCCGAAAATCCCCGCTCCACTGACAAGAATCTGCGCACCTGCTCTAACAACATCGGCTGCATTGTCGGCAGTAATCCCGCCGTCAATTTCGATCGGTACGTCCAGGCTATAGCGCTCAAGCCAATTCCGAAGTCGCTCAATTCGACCCAGTGCTGAAGGTATAAATTTCTGCCCTCCGAATCCTGGGTTGACGCTCATCATCAATACAAAATCTGCATACGGTGCTGCCTCGAATGCATAATCGAGTGGCGTCAGTGGATTGAGCACAACACCGGCCCGCACACCGAACGCGCGAATCTGCTCGAGTGTCCGATGGAGATGGACACACGCTTCCACGTGTACCGATATCCACGTAGCACCAGCCTCGACAAAAGCCTGGATATACCGCTCCGGTTCGACGATCATCAAGTGACAATCGAGAGGAAGCGAGGTTGCACGACGTACTGCAGAAACAACCGGTGGTCCGAACGTATTGTTTGGTACGAATCGTCCATCCATGACATCAAGATGAAGGACATCAGCGCCGGCTTCTTCGCAAGCACGGACCTGGTCGCCGAGTCGAGAAAAATCAGCCGATAGTAGCGACGGAGCTATCAATACCTGGTGCTTCATTGGTCGGTGTAAGAAACATCAGCCGTGGATAATGCCTGATACATGGTGCGAAGCTGTGCCAGCAGCCCCACGTTATGCACACGGATGTATTCGACGGGCTTATTCAAGAGCAGAGCATGCACCATCGCGGTTACAACGTCACGCTGGGATGGCTGCTCAATTCCAGTCAACACACCCAAAAAACGCTTTCGCGATATGCCGAGGTAAAGGGGTACTCCCAGAGCTGCAAAACGGTCAAGGTGTGCAAGGAGAGTGAGGTTATGCTCAACTGTCTTGCCAAAACCAATACCCACGTCCGCGATGATCTGCTCGATGCCGTGATGGCGTGCAAGCTCAATTCGCTCGTTCAAGAATGCGAATACTTCCTCGACGACATCGAAGTAGTGTGGGTTATGCTGCATTGTTTGTGGTGTTCCTTGCATGTGCATGAGGATAATCGGAACACCACGCTGCGCTGCAAGAGCAAACATCTGGGGATCAAATCGCCCGGCGCTTATATCGTTGATCATCGTAGCACCGGCATCGAGTGCAGCCTCGGCAACTGCACTTTTTGTGGTGTCAATACTAATGGGTATGGTTAGATTTGCTCGGCGAATGCCTTCGATAACAGGAATGACGCGTCGAATTTCTTCGGATGCGGAGATTGATTCAGCACCAGGGCGAGAACTTTCTCCCCCGACGTCGAGCATATCAGCGCCATCTGCAATTAGCTGGGCAGCATGCGCAAGTGCGCGTTCAGGATCAAAGTATTGCCCACCATCACTGAAAGAATCAGGCGTAACATTGACAATGCCAACTATCGCTGGAAATCGCCGCTTCACGAATGCGCATCGGGAGAAAAATAACCATCATTTCGTGCAACGCGATTTACTTCTTCAGCGCGATCGAGCTGTGGCAGCATCTCCTCTAAATGACGCGCCAGAAACTCCAGCCGATCATTTTCATTCTGTAACGAGAGAACAACTTGTTTTTGTTCGAGCCCGAGTCCAGCTTTTTGAGCCATGAAAAATGATGGTGTTGAGCTCTCGATCGTAGGTATCGTTTCCGGAGGGAGCTTGAGTTGATCAGCATTGGGGAAAACTCGCTCAACCAGACTGTTGTACAATCGGACGCAGGTCTGGTACAGCTCAGGACGAATGGCTTGGTCGTTGCGATCATCGAGATATTCGATCGTGCCAACGATGTATGGCTTTATTTGGTCATCGAACGATTGCAGGACGTAGCGTCGGCGTCCAACAACGATGATGTCGAGACGGCCATCGCTGTATTGCCGCAGAATACCATGAACTTGCGCTGTACAGCCAACAAGATGAAGATCACCATTTTCAAAAAGATTGATCCCAAATGGCTGCTGCGATTCTACGCACTCACGGATAAGCTGGCGATAGCGTGGCTCGTAGATGTGGAGCGGTAGGTAGCTACCAGGAAAAAGCACCACACCCAGCGGAAATAAGCCAATTTGTTCGACTGTTGTTGGCATTGCTCATGTACATTTGGTGGCGCATACCACCGGCGCTTTCATGCGTGTGTCAGCTTAGCCGACGAGGCCAGTTTACCGCTGTACAAAGCGTTTGTACCGCTCATTGATTCTGCCCCAGTGCAAGTTCGCCAAGAAGTTGTCAATGTACCGTGCACGGGCAGGACCGTCTTTATGATAGTATGCATGCTCAAACACATCACAGGCGATAAGCGGGATACCGCCCCAAATTGCACCATAGTGATGCTCATCAACGAGGACATTCAGCAAACGACCGCTGTAAAGCATGTCATACGCTAACACACCCCAACCAGATAATTTCGCAGCGATTGCTGTTGCCTTAAAATCAGCTCTCCAGGCATCGAGCGAACCAAACTCCCGTTCGATTGCTGCAACGACGTCTGGACCGTGCGATGGATCACCATCACCACCGAGTACTTCCCAGTACACATCGTGCAACAACGCTCCTGCATGATTCCACGTAAAGCGTCGCTTCAGTTCGCCGAACGCTGACCAGTTGCCGTTGGCAGCAGATTTATCGGCTGAGGGAAGCTCAGCTTCGATCTTGTTGAGGAAGGTGACGTAGCCTTTGTGGTGCGTGTTATAGTGCCAGTCCGCTGTTTCGGGTGAGATGACCGACTTGAGCAGCTCTTTTGCTTCTTCGTCTGAGTATGGACGTGGGTTGAATTTCCATTCTGCCATGGTGCATCTACTCTGAATCGTGAAACATTTATGCAGCAAAGGATGAGCCGCAACCGCAGGTGCGCGTTGCATTTGGATTTTTGAATGTGAAGCCACGCCCCATGAGTCCATCGCTAAAGTCGAGCGTGACTCCCATTAGGTAGAACATGCTTTTTGCATCAATAAAGACTCGGACACCGTCGGCTTCCAGGACAATATCATTCGGACGTGGTTCTGCATCGAAACCCAGGGCATACGAAAACCCAGAACACCCACCACCACGCACACCCATCCGCAGACCGTAGGTTTCCGGAATGTTGTTTTGCTCACGAATGCGTTTGATTTCCGCAATCGCTTTTGCGGTGATGGTTATGTTGTCGCTTTCCTCGGCACCAATGATGCCTGTTGGGATTGAGATGTTGCCCTCAGAAGTCAATACTGCGGTGTCCATGCATAACATCAAAAAAAGTTGAACTACATTGCTGGAAGTACGCGAGCCGTTGCTTTTTCGATTGCTGCGCGGAAATACGCCAGCGCTCGCTCAATCTGCTCGCCTGTAGTATAACGACCAACGCTTATCCGAATTGCAGAACGTGCACGCTCTGACCCGACACGCATTGCCTCGAGCACGTGTGAGGTACGGTGTTCACCACTTCCGCAGGCTGAAACCGTGCTGACAGCAACGTTGTTCAACGAGCTGATAAGCACTTCTGCATCTATTCCGGGAAAACTAATGTTTAGATTGCCCGGAAGTCGGCGATCGGCACGACGATCAAGGTCTGGACCGTTGACGACAGCAGCGGGATAAAAGCTCGCCAAATGTTGCCAGAGATGGTTGCGATATGCTCCCAAGCGCTGCGCTTCCGTGTCTTGTTCCATGCACGCTATCTCGAGAGCTGTTGCCAAACCAACAATGCCTGGGACATTGAGTGTTCCACTCCGTAAGCCGAATTCATGACCTCCGCCATGAAGCAATGGCTCAAGGTGAATACGAGGGAAGCGCTTTCGGACATAGAGTACGCCACATCCCTTGGGACCATAAAACTTGTGCGCAGTGAACGATGCCAAATCCACATTCAGACGATCAACCGAAAACGGAATCTTGCCGATTGCCTGTGTTGCGTCGGTATGAAAAAGAACACCACGTTCACGGCAGAGTGCGCCGATAGCTGATAAATCCTGAATCGTACCAACTTCATTGTTGGCATGCATAATCGAGACCACAAGGGTATCGTGTGTCAGCGCCGATTCAAGCTGAGCCAGGTCTATGAACCCTTCCGAATCAACATCGAGGTATGTTACACGATAGCCACGGCGCTCTAACCATCGGCAGGTATCGAGAACCGCGTTATGCTCGGTTTTGGCGGTGATAATATGCCCGTGAGAATGTGCAAGTGCAATCCCTTTCAGTGCTAAATTGACCGATTCGGTTGCACCCGAGGTAAATATGATTTCTTGTGGATCCGATGCTCCGATCAATTCAGCAACTTTGCGGCGTGATGCAGTGACAGCCGCTTCTGCCCTCCAGCCATAGCGATGAAGTGCCGACGACGGATTACCAAATTGTTCGGAAAAGTAACTCTCCATCGCCTGGCGTACACGAGGGTCAACAGGTGTTGTTGCGTGGTAGTCGAGATAGATACATTCACTGTCCATGCGGCAACTCCAACTGCACAGGTGGTTGATCGAGCAAGTTCGCAATAGTCATTGATTCAAATATACGCTCGACCTGTGCTTGGAGTGCTACCAGCGGAGAGCGGATCGTACAATGCGGCTCTACGTAGCAGGGCTGGTGTTGCTGTTCCTGGCATTGCAGTAAATGGACATGTTGTCCTTCGACGATTCGGAGGACGTCGGCAAGTGTAATTTGATCGGGTGAACGCTCTAGTCGAAATCCACCGTGGACGCCTTGGATTGCGCAGAGTACGCCTCCCCGTGCTAAGCGACTAAGAACTTTCGCAACCAGTTCGGCAGAAAGACCGCAGCACTCGGCAATCTCTTTGGAAGATACGACAGCACCTTCGCGTCCAGCCATGTACTGGAGCGCAAAGAGAGCATACTCGACTTTTTTTGTCAAGCGCAGCATTGTTTACTGGTCATAGTCAATGCGAACACCATGGACAAGTGGATGCGATTGGCAGGTTAGGATGTAACCTTCAGCAAGTTCATCATCACTAAGAACGTCGTTTGCATCCATCGTCACTTTTCCATCGAGCAGTTTTGCGCGGCATGTCGCACACGTACCCGACAGACACGAATACGGCGGGTCGAGATTTGCTCGAACTGCAGCCACAAGGATCGTCTCACCAGGATTGACCGTTACATCGTGATCTTCACCATAGAGCCGAACATGGACAATCGTTGGCTCGCTCAGGTAACCGTTCTGCATAGAGCTATTCAAAACAATCCGAGTTCTAACTTCACATGATCGGGCATCATGCTCATGTCCCATGGAGGATCGAAGGTTAGTTCGACATTGACGTCACGAACGCCCTCGAGCGACCGAACAACATGTTCGACTTGCTTGGGGAGTGTATCAGCAACCGGACAGGTCGGCGCCGTTACAGTCATGACGATGCGCACTATGCCATCGTCGGTGACTGCGAGGTCATACACCAATCCCAAGTCGTATATGTTATCTCAGGATCGTACACTGTTTTGAGTGCTTCAATGACGCGTTCTTTGAGTTCGCTTTGTGTTGCCATCGTTATTCTGTTGATGTTGTACCACCGCCGCGCAACGCCTGCTCTAAGGTGTGCCAGGCAAGTGTTGCACACTTGACCCGTGTTGGGAATTCGCGCACACCGAGTAAGACGACGAGTTTGCCAAGTCCGTGCTCAGTGAGCGGAGAAGATGGATCGGATCGGATCGCTTGATGGAACCGCTCGAATAGTTCATGCACTTGCTCGATTGTTTTGCCTTTGATTTCTTCGGTCATCAACGATGCCGATGCTCTGCTTATTGCGCAACCGTGCCCATCAAAGCGAACGTCCTCGATAATCCCACTATCGCTAACGCGCAGATAGAGTTCAATCTGGTCACCACAGAGCGGATTGAATCCTTCTGCGGCATGTGTATGCGGTTCAAGCTTGCCAAGATTTCGAGGCGAACGATTGTGGTCGAGAATGACCTCCTGATAGAGTTGCCGCAAGTCGTCCGATTGCATTATCGCATTAGCGAAGGAGTTTCAAACATTCCTTGAGTGCATCCACTGCACGCACGATCTCATCCGGCGTCGTATAAGCAGCCACTGAAAATCGTGACGATGCTGGTATGCCAAAAAAATCCATCAATGGTTGTGCGCAATGATGACCGGCGCGTATCGCAATGCCCTCGCGATCGAGGACGGTAGCAATATCGTGTGGATGAATCCCATCGCACACAAACGACACAACTGAGGCTCGCTGATTGGGCGATCCGAGAATATGCACGCATCCGTCGAGTTCGCTAAGCAATGCAACACACTGGTTAACTAATTGCTGCTCCCATTGCTCGATTGCATTGATTCCAACAGAATCAACAAACTCTAAAGCACGAGCCAGCCCAATAGCCTCGGCTATCGGTGGTGTGCCAGCTTCGAATTTGTACGGAAGGTCATTGTATGTTGTGTGCTCGAATGTAACTCTGCGGATCATGTCGCCACCGCCTTGGTAAGGTGGCATGGATTCTAGGATCTCCCGCTTACCATAGAGGACGCCAATCCCTGTTGGTCCATAGACCTTGTGTCCAGAAAATGCATAGAAATCGCAATCAAGCTTCTGCACATCAACTGGGCAATGCGCGATAGCTTGGGCGCCGTCGAGAAGCACTCGTGCACCAACCTGGTGAGCACGCTCGATGATTGCCTCAATAGGTACAATCAATCCGAGCACATTCGACACGTGCGCAATCGCAACTATACGTGTTCGCTCTGTGATCATTTCCAGTGCCCGGTCAACAGAGAAGCTACCGTCCGCTTCGAGTGGAATGACACGTAGCTGCGCACCAGTCTGCTGGGCTACAAGTTGCCACGGGACAATGTTTGAATGATGCTCGAAGACGCTGAGCAGAATTTCATCACCGTTGCGAAGATTCGCTCTACCCCATGCTGCAGCAACGAGGTTGATACTTTCGGTTGTACCGCGCGTGAAGATTACCTCTTCTCGATGGGCTGCTCCAATGAATCGGCAAACCACATCGCGTGCGCGCTCATAAGCAGCTGTCGCTCGCTCGCTCAAGTAGTGCACGCCACGGTGGACGTTGCTGTGTGTGGTAGTGTAGTATTGATCCATTGCATCGAGGACGCACTGCGGTTTTTGGGTCGTTGCAGCATTGTCGAGATAAACCAATGGCTTCCCGTACGGCATCTGCCGAAGAATCGGGAATTGCCGGCGAATGTACTCGACATCGTAGGTGGTTTCGATTTGGCTATGCAAGCTCATCAGCATGCAAGAGATGTTCAATCCGTAGATTCAGATCGGAGCGAAGCACATCGTGTGGTATCGCTGCAGTGATTTCCTCTGCAAACGCTGCTAACAGTAGCGCTTCAGCTTCCTTTTCGCTGAGACCACGCGAGCGAAGGTAGAACTTCGCTTCACCATCTACGCGCCCAACTGTACAGCCGTGTGTGCAGCGTACATCGTTGGCGAAGATTTCAAGCTGAGGCTTGGTATTGATCGTCGCACGACTGCTGAGCACTATGTTCCGATTAGCCTGGTATGCCGATGTTTTTTGCGCATCAGGACGAACGAGAATTTTTCCATTGAACACACCAGTTGCTTGCCCGTCGAGAATTGCTTTGTAGAGTTCATTGCTCGTGCAGTTTGGCACTGCGTGGTCAACTGTCGTGTGATGATCAACGAGCATCTTTCCGTCGGCTATCGTCAAACCGTAAAGCTGGGCGTCCGCAGCGACACCAGAAAGCTCAACAGTGGGCATGTTGCGGATGAACCCGCCGCCAAGACTAACCGTGGTCATGTGAAGACGAGCGTTAGCTGCTAGTTCAAAAGAGTGTGTGGTAATCGTGTGGTTGTTCGCCGGTGCATCTTGCACCAGTACAACACGCAGCGTCGAATCTTGACCGACCCAACCTTCGATTACCTGGTTGAGCAGTACATGATGTTCCCCAGATGAGCGCTGCACTAAAATGAGCGTCAACGACGACCCGCGACCAAGCTTGATGATGTGTCGCTCGTGCGCAACTATGTTGCTGTGGTTCCCATCGAGAA
>JBBIUD010000033.1:0-11026 GCA_037440485.1 Chlorobiota bacterium | reverse complement strand
AGCGGTTAAAGCAATTTTTTCCGATATTCGCGACGCCGAAGTGCGAATCCAGTACCGTCCGGGTTCAGAACAGACCGTGCAGAGCACAGAACCCAACCTACGCATTCTGACCGGAGCAGTCAAGAGCATCTTTGACGAGTAATGTTCAACTTTTTCATGTATCGCCATGCAACCGATCCTTTTCATTATTGGAGCAACCATACTGATGACAGCATCAATCTATGCTGCCGACGGTGATGTGCCGCCGCCGCCGTACGGAGTAGAGCGTCCGCAGTACAAAATCACCGTCACCCAAGAAGGACAAGAGCTCGGCACGATCATCATCGAGCTTTTTCCCGACATTGCACCCAAGCACGTCGCCAATTTCGACAGCTTGGTTTCGATTGGTTTCTACAATGGAACCGCATTTCACCGGGTTATTCCTGGTTTTATGATTCAAGGCGGTGACCCCAATAGCAAGACGCAACCACGGGAGCGGTGGGGGTTCGGTGATCCAAGCCAAACGCGTGTTCCTGCAGAGTTCAGCAAAATATCGCATCGTCGGGGAATAGTCTCGGCTGCTCGTGCTGCCGATCCAAATAGCGCAACCTCACAGTTTTTCATCTGCGTTGCTGATGCTCCATGGCTCGACGGTCAGTATTCGATTTTTGGACAGGTATTGAAGGGAATGGACGTTGCCGATAAGGTCGTCAATGTTCCGCGTGACCAGCGCGACAATCCCATTGACAAAGTCGAAATGACCATTGTCAAACTCCACGGCAAGGAACGCATCACGCCGAAGGTGGACAGGTAACCGCAAAGGACACATCGTGTACCACGCGCTCCGATGCTGAGCGGAAGAATGCAGCGGGCGAAGCAATTAAGGCGTGCCAGTGCGATCGCGATGCTGGTGCTCTTTGGATGTCGGTCTGCAGCGCCATCGTCGCAGCCGACCGCACATGTTACCGTTCCCATACCGAGTGCAACGGTCAGCATTTCATCGGAGGAAAGCAGTGCCAGTGCTGGATATGTGATCGAGCTTTTGGCAGCGCACGGTGTGCTCGGCAGCCTAGTCTTTGGGGTGGATGATTCCGTAACCACGGACCAACTCGATCGGTGGCTCAAGCAGATACTCGATCGCGAACAGGCGCTCGAAATAACCAATGATGGTGTTATCGTCATCGGCAAGGCAGTATCGCCACCCAGCCGGCACCAACCACAGACGCAGAGCATTGAAGCGGGGACAGTAACGCGTCACCACCAGCAACTCTGCATCTGGATACGGAATGGTTCGGCTGATGATCACGAGCCAATCGGTCGGATTGTGTCTGGCTGGGAGCACCTGGAATCGCTCGAACAATTGCGGCAGCCAGACGGGACGATCTCTGGTAATGCGTGGGCTATCGTTCGGCGACGCTAAAGTCGGCGGATAACCCAGCGTACAACGCCGACAACACGCACGCGCTCGCGATCGAGCAGGAGAGGCGGATGATTGGGTGCGTGTAGCTCTTGGTGTCCTTTGCGCGAATTCTTTGCCAGCCGCCGAAGAAGTTGCTTCCCGTCGGTAATGCATAGCGTAATGTCGCCAGCGGTTGGTTGGTCGGTTTGCTCGACAACAAGAGCATCGCCATGGCTGATTCCCCAATCAGCCAGCGTATCATCGGGCGCAATAGCAACAAACCAGGCTTTACCATCCAACCGGAAAAAGTCGGTATCAAGGCTTAGCAGTCCACGTGGGCGAAGAAACAGCGACAGCGGATTATTGTTTTCGACTGGAGCAGTGCTGATAATGGGGACAGTCTCGCAACGTCGTTCAGGGAGCGGATTGTGGAACGGGGAGGAATTATTGGTCTCGCCCAGGAGGACCAGCGCGCGAGATCGTCCCGCCAAGCGTCGGATGTAGCCTTTTCGTTCGAGACCATCGAGCAGATCGCGCACTGCATTGAGAGAGGCGACGCCGATATGCTGGCGAATCTCATCGTAACTGGGCGCAAATCCATGCTCGGCAATGTATTCGCGAATGAAGTCGAGTGCGCGCTGCTGGCGCTGGCTCAGGTGCGTTTCCATGGGAAAAGTCCATCCACTGATGAAGAGTGGCGCGAAAATACTGAACGAATCTTCAGCTACAGTAGACCCTACCAGTGGAACCTGAAAATTTATTCAGTATTGATGGACAGCCACGCTCGGGGCGATGGCGTGCGGTGGTGTGTAGTGGTGAAAAAAACAGATAACGGCAATTACTACTCGGAAAAGTTGCGATTTCAGCTCAAAATCGCGATTTTGTGCGAATTTGCAAAAAAAATTGTGCTGAGGGCTTGCGCAAGCACCGATTGTTGCGTGTTTTGCATTCGTGTGGTGGGAGAAAGTGGGAGATGTTCGCAGCTTTCTCTCGCCTGTGGGTGG
Organism: Chlorobiota bacterium; assembly: GCA_037440485.1. Taxonomy (GTDB): domain Bacteria; phylum Bacteroidota; class Ignavibacteria; order Kapaibacteriales; family NICIL-2; genus NICIL-2. Next base: position 8,644 of record JBBIUD010000033.1, on the reverse strand, counting down.
CGGTGGTACCGCGTGCCCATGCGATGTTGAACCGTTCGCACGTGCAACCCCGTGGGTGGGTTCAAAGGACAGGAAACATACTCGGTTGATGCAAAAGGGCGGGTGAATATTCCCGCCAAGATGCGTCGTGTCCTGGAGCCAGAGGCGCAGGATACCTTTGTGCTCACCCGTGGGACTGATCGTTGCATCGTGGCGTATCCACTCAACCAGTGGCGAAGCTACGAGGAGCGGTTTGCACAATTGAACCAGTACGACGAAAAGCACCGGTTCTTTCTCCGCATGATACTGTCGTGGTGCGAGGAGGTCGTGCTTGATCCGCAGCAGCGGATCACGGTGCCCCGTCGCTTGCTCGAGTTTGCCGGCATCGAGGGTAAGGTGACCATTGTTGGGATGATGGATCATATTGAGCTGTGGAATCCCGACGAATTCGAGCGGTACCTTGCCAGTTTCGGTGATAGCTACGAGCAAGTGGCGGCAGCGGTGATGAAGTGACCGGGGGGAAGCTTCATCATGGCGCCTAGTGGGCACAGCGATCTGCACAGCTACCATCAGCCGGTGATGGTCAGCACAGTTGCCGAGCTGTTGGTGACGGATCCGGCAGGGCTTTACCTCGATGGCACCATTGGTGGCGGCGGACATGCAGCAGCAATCCTGGAGCGATTGCAGGGAGGGACGCTCATCGGTTTCGATGGCGATCCGGATGCACTGGCGGCGTGTCGGGGGGCACTCAGCCAGAGAGGTGTATCGGGCGCGCCATCGTCGGTAGAGCTGGTGCTTGGCTCGTATCTGCTGGCATGCAGCAAGGAGGAATGGCGCCGGCGGCTCGCCGGATCGGTGCAGGGTATTCTGCTGGACTTAGGCGTATCCTCGCACCAGCTCGACGAGCCACGCCGTGGCTTTAGTTACCGTTTCGATGCCCCGCTGGACCTACGCTTTGGCGGAACAGAGTCGGCGGTGCCGCCGGCAAGCACGCTGATTGCGGAGCTATCCGAGCGTGAGCTTGCCGACCTGCTCTACCGCTACGGAGAAGAGCGTGCGAGCCGTCGCATTGCGCGCGCGATTGTCTCGGCACGGCGGGTAGCGCCCATCCGTACGACCGGACAGCTTCGGGCAATTGTCGAGCGATGTGTTCCGCCAGCGCGTCGCTACGATGTTCTCAGCCGAGTATTTCAGGCGTTCCGCATCGCAGTCAATGACGAGTTGGGGCAGTTGGAGGCGTTCCTCCGGTGTGTGCCGGAATTACTGCGTCCGGGTGGGCGAATTGTTGTGATTTCCTACCATTCTCTGGAGGATCGGATCGTCAAGCGCGCATTTCGGGAGCATGCCGAGCAGAACCGCCTGCGTATCCTGACGCGCAAGCCGATCACTCCCACCGCCGACGAACGCTCGGCAAATCGGCGGAGCCGATCGGCTAAACTGCGTGCAGCCGAGAAGGTGGGGTGAAGGGAGGTGACGGTGAGTAATGTTCCCTGGTCAGCAACACAGATGTGTGTAGCCGTAAGTCGGATGTAATGGTGGTAAGCTCAGCAGGGATTCCATGGTAAGGCAGGCTCTCATATAGGGACCCACACGTGGGAATCGGGATCAAACCGTTCGCGCGCGGAGGTCGAGGCAATGTCAAAGAGGCGCCGCGCTATTGCGATCGCCGGCTCCTTCCTGGGTTCTTTGAAGCCGAGGGGCAACCGCGGGGGTACCAAACAACTCGGACACCCATGGCTGCAGGTGCATCTTTCGGCAATCCCGATTGCCGTCTCGATAATCTTGGGCCACACCTCAAGCGCCTTTTCTGCCACACCGATGCCGCCGGGCACGGTCTCGTACAGGTACACCGCTGTCGGGTTCTTAACAGTCGTCAGCGTGCCTAGGTCGTGTCTGTCGCATGGGACGACGAAGGGTGCTCCAATCCGAAGGAGTTGTTCGACTCCGAAAAGGTCGTGCAGGAGTACACTAACGCCAAGTATAGAGGTGTCTGTTAGCTCAAGCCAAAATCCTCTGACGTTGGATCGGCGTTCGCGTTCGCTTCGTTCTTCCTCGAGGACTACTCCTGAACGGGAGTCAATAAGCTTGAACCCCCCGAAGTTTTCGGAGACCGTAAGCCTGCCGTAGCAGGCGGCCAGGTTCTCCGCGTACCGAATGCCGGAGAGGATTTCGGCTCCCTCGGTGACGGTCCAGAAAATGCCCTCGGTGCGAAAGTGCGGGTCGGCGTCCTCCAGGTGCACTTCGCCAGCCGCGTGGGCCGTCACTCTATACGGCTTCCCGAAATGGTTGTAGATTGCCCCGACATAAGCCTCTCGGAACAGATGGACATCGGAGATTTCCCCGATCTCCTTACCCTTGTATAGGAGGCGATAGATCGTGCCTGAGCTACCACGGATGCTCAGCTTCTGGTAGTTGGGCTTATGTGTCTTGACAGGCTTCTTGCCTTCGATTGCTTTGCGGGCTAAGTTGAAAAATGGCTCGCCCAAGTGCTCAGAGAGTTGGGGTGAGAAGTTGGCGCCACACTCGTGCACTAGGTATGGCAAGTGCTTGTTCATGAGTTCCTCATTGTCGAGGCCAATTAGAATCTCGTCGAATCGCCGGAAAGAGCTTCTTCCCGCTCCCGATGACCAAGGGCACGACCGTGAGCACCAGCTCATCCACCAGGTCGGCAGCGAGGAGCGACTGCACCATCGTGGGGCTGCCGTAGACGTAGCCACCCGGCTGCGCCGCCCTGATAACTGATCGTCCCGCCGCGGCCACTGCTGGCCGTAAAGTAAATCCGCTCGCCGTTGGCAACACTGGGAGAATCACCCAAAGGAGTTCCAGATCGAACGTCCGGCGATATGAGCGGGTATTGCCCACCTAACCCGCAGGCCGTCAGTACAAAACTCAATCCCAGCAAAAAAAGAATCACCTTCTTGCGCACAAGAAATGCTTTCATTGCTCGCCTCCTGAGGGAATACCTCAACCGGCAGATGCCGCCGACAGACGCTCACCGCGCAGCAATTGGGCATTGATGGCCACAATGACCGTGCTGAGCGACATGAAAAGCGCCCCAATGGCCGGGGAGAGCAGGATACCCCACGGGGCCAGGAGGCCTGCGGCCAGCGGCAAGGCGATAATATTGTAACCCGCCGCCCACCACAGGTTTTGCACCATCTTGCGGTAACTGGCACGACTCAGGGCGATGACCTTGACCACATCGAGCGGATTGCTCTTGACCAGGATCAGTCCCGCCGACTCGATGGCCACATCCGTGCCGCCGCCAATGGCAATGCCGACATCGGCCTGGGTCAGGGCGGGAGCATCGTTGACACCGTCGCCGACCACAGCCACTCGCTTGCCCTGGGTCTGCAATTCGGCCACTTTCTGCACTTTATGCTCCGGCAGCACTTCGGCGAAGACGTGGTCAATGCCCAGTTCGGCAGCCACGGACTGAGCCACCTCACGGCTATCGCCGGTCAGCATTGCTACCTCAATGCCCATAGCGTGCAGTTGGCGGACGGCTTCTTTGCTTTCCGGGCGCACCACATCGGCTACGGCAAAGGCGGCAACTACGTGTTCATTCACCACCAGATAGACGACCGATTGAGCCTTCTCCCCCGCATTCTGGGTGAAGGCGTTCAGATGCTCAGGCGGGCGCAACCCCAGCATCTCCAGCAAGCGCGGGCCCCCGACATACACCGGTGTGCCATCAAAAGAGGCCTGTACCCCACGCCCTTTCAAGGCGGTGAATTCGCTCACCGCAGGCAATGCCAACCCGCGCTCACCTGCCGCTCGACGAATGGCCTGGGCGATCAGGTGTTCAGAATCGCCTTCTACGGCGGCGGCCAGGGCCAAAGCCTCATCTCGATCATAGCCTGCCACCACCTCCCAATCTACCACCCCGAATTTCCCTTCGGTCAGTGTGCCGGTCTTGTCAAAAACCACCACATCAATCTCCCGCGCGGCTTCTAGCGCCAGGCGGTCGCGTACCAGGATGCCGTTCTTGGCTCCCAGCGCCGTGGTGATGGCAACCACCAGGGGCACGGCCAGACCCAGGGCGTGTGGGCAGGCGATGACCAGCACCGTGACGACGCGCTTCAGAACCTCCACGTTGAAGCCAACGGCAACGCTCCATCCGGCGGCCGCCAGAGCCGCTACGGCGAGGGCAATGTAAAACAGCCACCCCGCCGCTCGATCGGCGATGACTTGGGTGTGGGATTTGGATTGCTGGGCTTGCTCAACCAGGCGCATGATCCCCGCCAGGGCGGTTTGATCGCCGGTGGCAGTGACGCGCACCCGCAGGCTGCCGTCCCCATTGATCGTACCGGCAATCACCTTATCGCCGGGCCGCTTGCCGACTGGACGGGATTCGCCGGTGATCATCGCCTCATTGACCCCGGATTCGCCCTCGACCACTTCGCCATCGGCCGGGATGCTTGCGCCTGGACGCACCAGCACGAGGTCCCCCACACGTAAAGCAGAAGTGGGCACCGTTTCCGTGCGGCCATCGGGCAAGAGACGCTCGGCGGTATCGGGCATGAGTTTGGCCAGTTCGTTGAGCGCACCGGAAGCCTGGCGGATACTGCGCATTTCCAACCAGTGGCCGAGGAGCATCACGTCAATGAGGGTAACCAATTCCCAGAAGAAGCCCTCTCCCAGCCTGGCAAGTTGCGCCAGGAGGCTATAGACAAAAGCAATGGAAATGGCCAAGGAGATGAGGGTCATCATGCCCGGCCGGCGACTGCGCAGTTCCGGGACGGCCATCTGCAGAAAAGGCACGCCGCCGTAGCCAAAGATGAGCAACGAGAACAGGAGCGGAACCCACTCGCTGCCGGGGAAGGACGGCGCTCTGAAACCTAACCAGTGTTGGAGCGCGGGGCTGAAGATCAGCACCGGCAGGCTGAGCACCAGGCAGACCCAGAAACGGGTGCGAAACATCCGCTCATGGCCTGTGTGATCAACGTGAATGGCACCATGACCCGCATGGCCCTTCTTCCCAACAGGTTGCGCAGACTCAGAATGAGCGGTGTGGCTTTCCGGAGCGCCGGCCGCGGGATGCCTGTGTGCATGAGCCATATGGGTATCGTGTTGGTCTTTATGTTCAATTTGAGATTGATTCATGGGGTGCTCCTTTAGGGACTCGTAATATCTTAGTCAGGACAGTCTTAAGAACACCTTAGTGCACTCAGTATTGGCCGCTCAACGGTTGGCGCTTCACCTGCGCCGCGCAGCGCAGCGGAGCGGCGTCCGCTGCAAGCGCTTGTTAGCTGCCTTCGTCTGTTTCATCACGGCCTGAAGACGTTGTGTAAGACTCTCTTCGCTCAAACAAACGCATTTGGACTGGAAAACCAAATTGTTGAATGACGTGGTCGGGGATAGGCAATTTCTCTAATCGTCGAGGTTCAATTTTTATTGCACCATCTCCATAAGTCTTTCCGATTTTCGCTAAGTTGGCTACTGTATCTGGATGATTGAGAATCTTCCAAATCTGCTCCAGATGTTCTTCTCCATTAACTTTAGGATACACACATAAGAAACCTGTCAGAGGAACAACCCTGGCGGTGTTGCGGATAAATCTTGAGTTTCGACGACCTAAATAGGCAAACAAAAATGGTGGTGGTACTCGAATTTCCATTTTGTACCAGGGTTTGCGCTGTGCGATCAAAGGACGTTTGGGCAAACCCAAGATTTCGCCTTCCTGCAAGTACCGTCTTACTGAGTCTGGAAAGGTTTCTATATTGTCACCGCTAAGCATCAACAACAAAGTGGGCCTTCCTTGGCATTCAAGGCTCTTGATGGTTTCAAGTGTAATTTCATCGCCTGGGACATCCCGTGTTCTTCCAATAGCCCTAACGAAATACTCTTCAGGAATTCCCAATTTCCTGGCTTTCTCTACTGTCATAAAAAAGAAATCATTAGCACCTGTTGCAACACCACGCATTACTCTTACAAAATCGCCTAACACATACTTGGAACTGTAATTAGGAAACGGCTCACGCGAAAGCCCAGTAGAGACCCCTTCCTTCAAGTCTCGGACAATCACGAATAAGTCTTGTTCGAATGCGTTCTCGAATCCAGACCTTACCCATATCTTGAGCGCATCGGTGGCCGGGATTAGACATTTGGCCCATAGAAATTGCGCTTTTGGTGGTGCATTGCGAACAAAGAAAACGAGGGGATTTGTATCAACGTTTGGGAATGGTGTAGCTTCGGGGGAAAACGTGATAACAGCATCGAGAGCGAAATTTCTCGTAATCCAATCCCATAGATCGGGGGCAAATTTCCCTTCGCAAGTGTCAGCGGGCATGATGAAAGCCAGGCGCCCATTCTCTTCGAGCAACGACAAGGCGCGGATCAAGAAGTAGATATGCAAACCAGCCCGTCCGTCCAGTTGCTTGCCAACCACTTGAGTAGCCAATTGCTTAAGCTGCACTTTCTTCTCTGGGGCAAGACGATGGTGTCGAATGTAGGGGGGATTAGCAACGATGGCCTGGAATCTTGTCGGTGGTGGTTGCAATACAAAATCACCAATCTTTACCGAGGCAATATCATCTTGATCCAAGCCATGTTCTAGCGCTTGTGACAAAATGGTCGGGTCAATTTCCATACCAGCAAAACGAACAGTTAGCCCCTTCTCGCTGGCTACTACTTTGGCCGCACGAAAGAATGCACCTGTTCCAACAGCAGGATCGAACAAAAGACCGCCCCTGTCAGCCAAGACGTATTCAGCCATTGGCTCCGCGATCCAATCAGGAGTCCAAAATTGCCCCTTTTCTCTCAAAAGCTCTCTAGCTTCCCAAGACGAAGGAAGCCTGTAGACATTAGTCCTTAGCATCGGCAATCTCTCGCAATACTGCTAAAGCTTCTGCTCGCAAATCCATCCTTCCGCCTTCAAAGTGCACATACGGCAAGATATGCCCATTTTTATCCACGACAGATTTGGCCTTTAGTTCTGGCTCTTGAGTCGCATCGCAAAGAGGGTAAGCATAGTGGTAATAAATCTTGTAAATAACCTTTCTGGTAGTAGCACCGCCGGGTGCCTGAAAAACTTGTTCTGTAGGCAAGATAAATCCTTGCTCGATCAATTCTTGCGCTTTGGCGAGCGAAATGCCAAAGGCCATGTCATAAAAGACATGCCAAATGTGGATTGGAATTCTATTGGTATTCTGCCATATCTGCAGGGGTTCGCGGTCTTCTTCTTTCAATATCAAAGTTGGCACAACGGCGTTTTTCTTTAATCCGGGTTTATCGCCCAGGCGTTTTTGGGGTTTCAACTCTGTGCCATAGTCTGGCATGAGTTTGGCCTTCCAAAGGCTATTCTCACATTCTACTGCAAGTATAGCCTTGGCCAGTAACTCTTGTATCGCATTGCTATCTTCTGGTGTAAAAGGTAACTCGCTTACTCCGCCAAGAGAACGAACAAGTTCGTCCACAGTTTCTTGAGAACTGTTCTTGAAGATTAACAGGTCGGGACGTTTGTTCTCTCCTAATCCTGCCGCTTCTAGTCGTTCAAAGTAAAGCTCAAAAGCCCTGACATCATCATCAGGAGCGGTTCCGCTTGGCCCATAGGGAAGGGCAAAGAATTCACCTGTGCTATTAACGGCTTGAATGAGACGTTCTTCACTCCATACACCTTGTGACCAGCGCATCAAAAAATCGCTGCCACGCAGACGGCGAGGATTAAGCAAAAAGTCGAGCCACTCAACAGCGGTGTGTCCGCGAAGCTCAAATTGGATGTCTTCAGCACTGACACTCAAAACCTTCTCAAAAAGGTGCATGTTCGTGATTTCCTTCAGAGTTGATTATATACCACTTAAAAAGGCGGCTGATTATATGGTTTCCACATAAGACGCCTCTGCCGCTTCGTTGTCGGCCTAAGACGCCTCGTTGGCTTGTTTATCAAGTCCTTTGTTTTCATGGCATTCGTCATGAATTGAATTATCCTTTGTCATGTTAGATGGTTTCAGTCTAACACGCAAGTCCCTTCACTCACAACGTATCCACCGGGCTTTCGACCGCCGCGGTTCAGAACGTGTGTGTAGATCATCGTCGTCCGGACGTCCTTGTGCCCGAGAAGCTCTTGGACGGTCCATGTGTCTGCCGGCCTGTATCAAGTGCGTGGCAAATGAATGCCTCAGGGTGTGACAGGTTGCCCTTTTGGTCAATCCTGCCTTCTCCACTGCCTGCTTGAATGCCGTCTGCACGATGGACTCATCCACGTGATACCGCCCTTGCTCTCCGGTCTTTTCGTTTTTCCACCGATGCTCTTGCGGAAATACCCACTGCCACCGCCATTCGCGAGAAGCTTTGGGATACTTCCGGTCCAACGCATCTGGCAAAGGAACCCGACAGCCGTACTTGATCCAGCAACTTCGGCTCTCCTTCCGCGACGGCATGTCGCTGTGTCGTCGTCTGCAATGTGCTCGGATACAACATCACCAAACTGTAATTCGCAGCAATCGGTGCGACGGCGTTTCAAATATACGACCACGCACGTGAAAAACCAATACCAATTGAACCGCGGTAACACTATGGTTCAGCAATGCCGCAACGCGCAACGCATGCAAGAGCGCCACCGCGCCCGCACATTGCGGCAGACCTGCAGCGCTGGTGCTAACCGAACGGGAAGAAACGCAGCGAATAACGATAGGTTGGTCTCAGCGTTGCTTCTTGAGTGAAA
>JBBIUD010000032.1:0-11038 GCA_037440485.1 Chlorobiota bacterium | reverse complement strand
GTCGTGATCTATGGGTGCAGGTCGAAACGCCCACGCAGCAATGGCGCTGGACGGGCAGCCCGAATGCGCTTGTTCGGAATGCAGAGCGATGGGAGGTGCTGGGCATCAACGTTGGCACCGAATTTCACATCGACACGAGTTTGCTCCAGCCGTGGATACTACCACCGGACGAGCCGGGCATGCAGCCACGCCTGGAGCCGCTGCCGATAACAATTCGCGTCCTCAATGCTGCAGCGCATGGGTCCAACGCCAGCCGTCCTTCGGAAGCGGCAGCATTTCTGGCAGTGCTGCCGGCAGAAGTAGCTCGTTTTTCGACATCGTATGCACCACCGGGATCGGTTTCGACCCGGATTGCTACCGCACTCCAGTGGCAAGGGGCGCCATTGCCCCGGCGTGCGGGCCTGCCAGGTGAAACCGCCGAACCGACGACGCCTGTAGAATTCAGCTTCTTGCTACGCAACAACGGCAGCAACCTTCTCTATGCAGGCACACCATTCGAGCTACGCATCGGTGCCTACGTGCGACTGCCTGACGGGACAACGCAGTACGTGATCGAACGCAGGAACTACTGGTTGCCTCAGGCTCTACCCCCATTTGGTGAGCATAGGTTGCGGCATGTGCTTGCACTCCCAACGGGCTCGTCCGTAGTGGGGATTGATGCGACCCTGCTTCCGTTGCAACCGTTTACCGAGCAGGACGGCACAGCAAATAACCGTGTTGTGCAGGGGCAGCTTCCTCCCGTTGTCCAACAACCGGAGGAGGAGCGATGATCGTCATTGGTGCTCTTTTGGCCCTGCTGTGCGGGTACCTATTGGCACAACCCCAAAGCAGCGCTGTGCAGGGTTGGGGATTGGGTACACCCACTGGTGTGACCGTCCTTTGGCTTCCTCCAGCCGATACGCTGCTGCCGCAGTCCTACGCTATTCTGCGGCGACCTGTCGGCAGCGGTACCTTCAGGCGAATTGGTCTGACAAGCAGGGGAACACGGGAACAGTTCCGAGAACTACTTGCCCGCACCGGCACAGGATCGTTTGGCGATACGCTGCTCCTGTGGTACGATGCATATGCCGATGAACGAACACCGGACAGTCTGCGCCGCGTGCTGTCCAACGAGTTGCGCGGACTGATCCTTGCCGACATCGAACAAATCCGTGCGTGGGCGCTGTGGTTCGGTACCATCTTCGACGATACCACTGCCGAGCCTGGAAAGCGGTATGACTATGCGATCGAGTGCAACGGTAAACGGATTGCAGAGATTAGCGATGTTCGCGCTGGCAGTCTGCAACTTCCGGCTGTGCCGACCGGATTGCGCGCCCTACCCAGCGATAGCGGTGCGCAGTTGGTCTGGGATGTTCGCGGCACGCAGCGCGCGGGAATTTGGGGTTTCCATGTGTGGCGAGCCGATCCAGGGAGCACCCAACTGCAACGAATCACCAACCATCCGGTGGCAACGATTTTTCTCAACGAAGCATTGCCGATAGCGTACCTCTACCACGACGGTGGTCTGCGCAACGATGCCGAGTATCGCTATGCAGTCAGTGCAGTTGACCTGCTTGGGCGTCAAGGGGAACGATGCCCGGAAGTGACAGTTGTTCCCTACGATAGCCGTCCCCTGCAAGCACCGTATGGCTTGGTCGCACGCGTTGAGGGTGATAGTGTTATTATCCGTTGGCATCCACCGGTGGAAGATCGTCAGCGAACAGTTGGCTACAATCTCTATCGGTGGCAAACAGGGCAGGACACCTCGGCGCGCACCCGTATCAATACGGTGCTCCTGCGGGATACAACCGCGATAGATCACCCAGTCGGGATGAGTGGCATGGTCTTCTATGCAGTGACCGCTGTTGATCGCTATGGGCGTGAGAGTTCATTGTCGCTGCCGCATGGCGTCCCCGTTCCCGACCAAGAGCCGCCAGCGCTCCCTGAGGTTATCGAAGGTCGCGGGGAAGTTGGTCAAGCGCGCCTGCGCTGGACAAAAAGCACCTCACCGGATGTGTGGGGATACGAAGTTGGTCGCTCACTTTTTCATCCCGACTCAACAATCACTCTCGTATCGCTGGAGCTTCTTACCGACACAGTCTTTGTTGAAACGCTTCCCATTGCCAGTGGACGGACAACATACTGGTACCGGATTCGTGTGGTGGACCTCCATGGCAATCGCAGTCCCTGGAGTGTACCGGTGCAGGTGGTGCTTCCCGATGTGGTTCCGCCCCAGCGCCCGCAGTTGGAGGAAGCAGTTCCGGGCGATGGTGTCATTACGCTTCGCTGGAGCCAGCCGCAAGTGGAAGCAGATGTTGCCGGTTTTCTCATCATTCGGCGCGAGGAGGACGGCCGTGATCAGCTTCTGACAGCCGAGGGTTTGCCGGCCCATGTGCGAAGCTTTACGGATTCAACGGTTCGGGCTGGTGTGTTCTATAGCTACTGTGTTATCGCTTACGACAGCGCGGGCAATCGCTCGCGCGCCTCGCGCCGGATTTCCGCGCAGTGTTACGATAGCCGTGTCCCTCCGGTGCCAGAGGTAGATACCCTTATCGTGACGCCAGATGGTGTAACGGTAACATGGCATTACGTTGGGTATGTTGCTGAGGGCACCGTTGCGGTTGTGGAGCGGAGCCGCGATGGTGTGACGTTCGCACCGATTAGCCCACTGCTTCCGGCACAGACAATGCGCTACACCGATGGCAGCACCGAAATGAGCGAAGCCTACTACTACCGGGTTGTGTTGCGTGCACCCAGTGGCGTCTACGGGAAGCCCTCCGTAGCGCGGGCAAGTGCAGCAGCTCGTCGCACACAACAGCGCCGGTGAGTGTAATTTTGCAGTGAGATTGTGCAATGATTATGGAGGGTACGATGCAACGGATACTCAGCCTTGTAGCGGTTGCAATAATGATTGCACTCCATGCACTCCATGCACAAGTACCGTTTACTGCGCGAGAAGGATTGAGCCCAGCCCAGCAAGAAGTTGCTGTCACAACACCACCCTCTGCAGTGGGAACGAACAATCTACCACTGGAGCTGCAAGGCAAATCACCACTGTGGTTCTACGCTTTCTCAACCGATAGTGGCGTAATTGCTGCAATGGTTCTTCAGCCTGTTGCGGGCACGTACTCAGCAACGCTTGTGCCTGCAGGCGATACAGCCAATCTTCCCATATATGTCAACGCAGAACCACTGCCGGCAGATTTCATTGACAGTGATAGTGCAATGCGCATTTTCGCTCAGAACAGTGTCTATCAAGAGTGGATGCAGACGCATCGCGCTGAGTCTCCGCTTCTGATAGCTGGTCGTTTGCGCCAACCAATTCCCTTCCCTCAAAACACTCCTGTGTGGGTCTTTCGCACGACCGACAGCTCCGGCACATACGTTCTTACGTGCTGGTGCGCAGTTGATGGAACGATGAGTTCCTGCGAGTCCGGGTACAGCGAAGGCACTTACCGGTATCCAGTGCACGAGGCGCTTCCATTGGCACAGCAGGCAGCCCAGACACAGCAGCAACCATGCTTGGTTGGAGCAGAGAATGCTGATACCAATGGCTTGGCAACTGCATGGATATACGCTTTCCCCTCGGGTGATAGTGCTGTTGCTGTTTATACCACGAGCGTTGGTCAAGGCATCTTCCAAGCTGCTCCGATCCCTCTGGATACTACCGACGCTCAAGGGATGCCACTCTACTTCCGAGCAGAGTCGTTCAGTAGTGGGTGGATAAACAGCGACGTCGCACTCGCACGGATGCGTGCGACCGATGCTTTTCGCCAGTGGACCGCGCTTTACCAGTACGATACGACCAATACAGTTTTGCTTGGTGGGCGGGCGCGACCGGAGGTTGCACCGATTGTTGGCACGTCCGAGGGCACTGCCGTATGGCTGTTCATTGCGAGAGCTGTTGGTAATCCCAATGAGGCTGAGCTTGTCTGTTGGTGCAATTTAGAGCCACAGTCGCCGGGCTTTGAAGGGTGTGCTTCCGCGCAGCTCAGTATTCCCAGCAGCAGTAGCGACCTTGCAATTGTGCTTGCGCCGAATCCTGCACAGGAAGGTGTAGCAATTCGTACCGGTGCCGATATTCCGATCGAACGGATTACTGTGCACTCGGTTGATGGACGCATGCTCAATATGCCGCTAATGGTCGCCGGTGCTATAGCGTGGGTAGATACCAGCGCCTTACCGGTGGGCACCTACATCGTTACTGTACGTGCAGGTGGCAAACAGCAACGCCAGCTTTTGCATGTGATGCGGTAGATCGCCCGGTAAAAAACGAAATTGCTGGCAACGCCATCGCGCATGCGCTGTTGAGCATGGAGTGGGCGAGGTCGTCAAGATCTGTGTCCTGCAATTTGAACGTAGCACTGGCAGGCTTGTCTTCGCGCTTGTGGTATTCGGTGTTGTGGAGTGGTCTGGGTGTATGTGTGCATTCCCGTCTAGCGCCATGTTGAACGTGGTTCAGCATCCGAACGCCTCCACCATCGTCATGCTGAACTTGTTTCAACATCTGAATAGACCCTGAAACGAGTTCAGGGTGACAATCCCAAGAGGGAAGGCGCCCGTGAACTAAAATTAGGGTGACAGTAGCAAAGCGTGCATTTATCCTCGAGCGTCATGTTGAACGTGGTTCAGCATCCGAACGCCTCCACCATCGTCATGCTGAACTTGTTTCAACATCTGAATAGACCCTGAAACGAGTTCAGGGTGACGGACCGAGCAGGGAATGAGACTCTCAAACAAGTTCAGTGTAACACCACAAGGAGTGCTCGGGGTGACATTCGACAGAAGAGTGGCAGATACGAGTGGTGAACAAGAAACTCGACCTAGTGAGTGTGCTTTTCCACATTCAAAGCAGTGCGGGGTGCCCCTGACGGGACACCCCGCAGCGCAGCTTTGACTCTACTTTCGCCTCCGTTTACCTGACCAGTTGCACGGTGGCTTCAATGCGCCCGTCCGGATCCTTTCCGCCCGGCCAGCAGACGACCACATTGCCTTCCTCATCCAGGTAGCCGGCCACAGCCACAGGGCGGCCGTCTGGCGCCGGTGCCCAGCAAATGACCACACCCCCTGTGTACTCCTCCTGCTGCCCCGAGGGCGCGATGCGATAAATCGGCAACCCTACTTCCTCTGGCCGAGGCACGATAATCGGTCCCCGCCCTGCTCCCTGCTGCGCCGGTGCCTGGCGAGTGACTGCCCCCAGCGTTCTTCCAGAAGGTCTTCCTGCTCCGGACGCCACTGCTTGATTCAATACATAGCCCGTGTACCGCGCCTGGAATCCTTCCCCTTTCGTTGTGTCCTGCTGGCCCGAGGGCGCAGTGCGACTCAAAATAGCATATATGTCGCTCTCACGCATGATCAAATACTCACGCTTCGCTGTGTCCTGCTCGCCGACAGGTGCTTCTCGGGCAGTGTCCAGCACACCTGCCATTCCGATAACGCGGCTCGAAGGGAGACGACGATCACGCTGAACTACTCCCGTACCGACCACTCCCGTGTCGCTGGGCAAAGTTCCGGGCAAATTACATACGGGCGGATTGGGACCACCAATCTCCAGGTCCAGCAGCGGCAGCAGGAGATGACGTGGCTTGAAAGTACCGCTCAGCATCACATGGCCCTGCTGGGTTATGAGCGTATCCTGCCCCACTGTATCGCTGGGCAACTCGTAGACGTAATAGCCGCCCCAGTAACTCAAGAAGTTAACCCGCAGGGTGTCGCTGGGAGCGGGCAGCTGGTAGACGTAATAGCCACCGAAGTAGTAGCGTCGGCTAACACCCAGGGTGTCGCTGGGGGCGGGCTGCAGCCCAAGCAGCATGGCAACCTGCTCCCGGCTGAGCGTCTTCGGCACGCGCAGACGGAGCACGTACAGCAGCGTGTCCGATGCATCGGCAGGAATCTGCCCCGTCAGCTTCACCGGCTGACCCGTCAGCAGCTCTTCGTAGGGCACTTCCCACTCCAGGACGGCTATATGGTTTGTGGTGGGCTTGGCTGGATCTGCATATGGTGGAAGTACACTAAACGTGCCAATAGGGCTCGGTCTGCCGCAGGGCCGATCGCCCTGATACGGCGTCACCTGCCAGACATGGCCGGCATACATAGGTTGTGTTGCATCGGCAAGGAGCTCATTCCACTGCACAGGACTCAACTGATACTGCGGTACACCGGTGAGCATCTCGTCTATGCGTGGAGGATTCTGCTGCAATGCATCCTGCGGCGATGCAACCTGCCATCGTGGCGTAACCACAAGGCGATACCGCAGCGGTTGTGCCTGCGTTGGTGCTTGGCATGGCGACCATTGCAGCAGCGGCGGTGCCGTGACCAAAGCACCCTCGGCAGGGCTCGTGAGCACGATTGGCATTGGGCAGCAGGGGCGCACAACAAAAGGTGCGCACGCTTCCGGGCTCATCGGGGTTCCAGCCGGTGTCCCGACCTTACCCAACTGCAGCACCCGCATGCACAAGCGGTACTCTCCTTCGGGTAATTCACCGGTGGTGAGCATTTGCTGAGACAAACCGCGATCGTAGTCCAGTGCAGCAAGGCTGACCACCTCCCGCCACGATAGCTGCCGGCTTTCACCCGGCGCAATGGACCACCGGGGCTGCGACGGATGCCCATCCTTGCTGCGTGCCACAACTTGACCATCCTTTTCGAGCAGTGCCGACACGACCAAGTCATCATAGCGATTCTTCCCATCGGTGTTCACGACCAGAACACGGATGAGCTGTTCGTTCTCCATCAACTCGGAAATCCGAGGAGGCATGGAGTTGGCAAAGGGCAACTGCAGTGTCACCCGTAGAGGCTGCGCGATAGCAGCAGAGAAAGCTATTAGCGCACATCCCACGACACAACGAACCATCCACATGGCTCACGGATAGAGAGTTGTGAAACATACGCCAATCAATAGCGGGCGCCAATACTGGCTATCGCTTTATTGTGTTCCCAAAAAGCGACGGTGTTCTAACGGCGGTTATCCATCTGGGTTGCGTAAGCGACCACATCCACATAGCTTTTCTGCAAATGTCCAGCAGCATAAGCGCTGCTTAGACGGACGGTGCAGTAGTGCACCACCAGAGGAATATATCACGCCGTTATCTCAGCGGTCGAAGCGGGCAGTGGCTTAGTGTGCGATAGCGGCAGATGTCGGGATGCGGGCAGATGCTACCGTCTTGGTTCTGTTCCACCAGCGCTCGAAATCGGCTACAATATCGGCAACAAATGCCTCCCACTGTTGATCGGCAATGGCGCGGAGCTGATCCTCCCACAGAGCCAAAAGCAACGACCAACACCGTGCCTCGTCCAGAATACGACGGACACTTTGCAGCGCAGGCAATAGTTGTGCAGTCGCGCGGGCAACAACCGGAGAGAACCAATCTTCGGTGTTCGGTGTGTGCAGAAGTTGGCGGTTTTGCTGGAGCATTTTCAGCTCGCTTTGGGCAGTGACCATTTTCTTGAGGAGAGCGCTCAGCTCGTTTTGGAGCGGCATGGTGCTGTCAATCAGTTCGGGAGTATCGTGCGGAACGTCGTGTGCTTTTGCTTGTGCGTGGAGCTGGGTCATCTGAGCACGATATGCGGCGACCTCAGCAGTGAGCATAGCAATGCGCTCATCGAGCTGTTGAAGCTCGTGTTGTCGCTGGTGGGCCTGCCGGCGCAGCTCGTGGCGAACCCGCTCGGTTAGTGCGGGCAAGCATGCGCTGAGCAGAAAGTCCTCCCTCTGGTCGAGTTGCTTCCAGAGTTTGACCCCATAGGTTCGGAGCTTGCGCTCGATACTGCCAAAAATTGATTCCACGATTGCACGCGCGCCGACCTGCTCAATTCCCCACAGGTCGGGTTCAACCGACTGCCACCACCGTCGCCCAAGAGCGCGGGCAGCCGGCATCGGCATGCTCGGTACGCAGAGAAGATGCTCGATTAGCGACTGCTCAACTGTTGGCCAGACCATCCGTCCGTATTGACCGAGCAACGGACTAATCCGGTGCCACCACTGGTCGAGCGAATAGTAGTATCGCATCTCGTGCGTTCGGAGTCCGTGCGTCGAGCGAATGGCGGTGCCGAGGATATCGATGCTGCTAATGCGATCGTCCAGTCGAAGCGAGCCGTTATTCCCGGCAGTGAGGTGTCCAAAATCCAAGCCCCGGTCGCCGTAGTATTCCAGCAGCGCTGCAAGCTCGGTAGTTCGAACCGAAGAGGAAATCGGTAGAGTGGAAATGCTCTGAGGGGTTGTCCACTCCAGCCAGTTGGAGGTGCTATTGCCGCGTGCTAAGGTGTCGCACAGTTCCTCGATCCGCTGCAGCGAGAATTCAGTGTCGGAGAGCACGCCCAGCACGGTGCGTCGTCGCTGATGGACGGGAGCAGTGGTGCGCAGAACAACAAAAAGCCAGCCTGTGGAGCGATCTTGCAGGGGCTGCCATTGGACGAGCGCTTCAATCCGATCCTGAGCGAGCGCGCAGTCAAGCTGCGCTTTCCACCACCGCTCCACGTTGACCAATGGCAGCGCGATGAGGGCTTTGCCACCAGGTTGGAGCAAATGCCAGCATGTCTCCACATAGCGGTCGGTGACGTCGTCGGCGATGGCAACGATCCGATCAAAGCGAAGCGGGGACGTCGCGCAGGCAGGGAGCGATTCAACCAGTGTCATTGGAATCGGGGCTGCTGCTCCTGCTGCGAGCATGCGTACCAGTGCCTCCTGTCGCCGATCGCAATCGGCGACTGCAAACCGAACCGCCGGTGCTGCCGGTGGTGAAAATGTCCCGAGAAGTGCCGTCATGTTCCACAATACTGCGCTCTGCACTCCGCCGCATTCAAGGAGCGTAGCCCACGGCGGTGGCTGTAGGACCTGGTAGGCAAGCATGGCAAACGTCTGCGGAAGTCCCCGCTTGGCAAGTTCGATGCTGAGAACGTATCGTGCGATGCCCTCAGTAAAAGCGCGTGCGTCAATTGTGCGCAGAGCGGTCACAAGCTGAACTGCTGTCCGGATGCGATGGGGATCAAAGGGCTGGCCGTCGCTGCGTTGACCAAATCGCCAGTTTTCTGTGATACCCTCCAGCCGCGGATCCAGCCCGCCAAGCCGCGCTAACGCTCCCGCAATGTTGGTGGCGATGACCGATAGCGACTGGCGATGCGGCGGCAAACGATCAAAACGCTGCAATGTCAGTAGGGCAACAGTGTGGAGCACAGGAATCAGACTCCCGCTCGGCTCGCCCTCGGCAAAACATGCGTGGACGTCGAAACAAACGTCAGTAACGCGCTCAGGACGCACCATCCCAAGCCGTGTTCGGCTCTCTGGTGACATATCGCACACGCGAAAGGTTGGAATTGAAGCTGGTAGAGCATGCGGTATGCTGCCTTCCGCACGCGGTTGCAAATTACACTCTAACCCCCCAATGATGCAAGAAAAATTTTTCCACAGTCAACAGGTGAGCTGCACTTTATGACTGGTCGCTCTCGCTGAGTCGCCCGTAACCTTTGTAGCGGTCCAGTCGTGCGCTGTAGAGGACAATGTTGAGTTGTTCATCGCGCAGTGTACCGCCCGATGGCGAGTAGTAGAACGTCGCGAGCCGATCAGTCGGCGTGCGTGCCAGCCTCCCATGCTCATCAACGTAGAATTGCACGGTGTAATACCCCAGCTCGAACGGTGCGTTTTCGATCTGGCGCAGGAGATTATCTGGGCTAAAAATGTAGCAGTCGTCGTCCACGGGGAGCGATGATCAGCGGTTTAACATATCACCGGCAGCAGCAACGGCAGAGCGAACTAGGGGTAATACATCCTTCAAGCGCAGCCGCTTGCAGTCGTTTGGCGGTTGGGTACGCCACCGCACCACAAGGACACTAAACGGTGCGAGCATTGTTGGGTGTTCCCGTTCGAGCAGGCGGATGCTTTCCCGCACCAGACGCCGCAAACGATTTCTTCCAACAGCGCGCCGGCAGACCGAGCGGGGAACGATAACGGCTACGTGCAACGGTCCTGGCTCGGATGCCGCTACCGCATGTATTAGCACTGTTCCATTGGGATCAACTATGCGCCTGGCGCGCCGGAGCGCTGTCCGAAACTGTGAGCGACCACGAAAGGAAACAATGCGGCGACTGCTCACCAAGTCCGTTCATCGCTGACGGTCAGTTTGTACCGTCCTTTTGCGCGACGCGCTGCCAGTACTTTCCGTCCGTTTTTGGTAGCCATGCGTGCGCGGAAACCATGCGTGGCACGTCGCCGGCGTCGGCTGGGTTGAAGGGTACGTTTCATGAGCTATCGGACCGTGAACGTGGGACAATTGTCGTCGTTGATTGGCTGCAAAAATAGGGCGTGCACCTGCTACGAAGCTGGCGCTGAACATGTGTGCTATGCTACAGCGGCTGTTGCTTGCTCGTGCATACCGATCCGAGCAACAATATCAACGTCGGTCTCCGGTGGCAGCTCGCTATAGCTGATGACGCTGGCAATGGGGTATTGCGTGCGCAGCAAGCGGTACAGATACGGGCGGACTGGTGCCGAGCAAATAACCAGCGGCTGGTAGCCGAGCATCGTCAATTGATCGAAGGCAGCACCAGCACTCCGCAGAATTGCCCGCACTAAATCCGGCGATAGTCCCAGCGTCGGGCTTGATTGAGCCGAGGCATTATTCTGTAGCGTTGTGGTGATCACGTTCTCGACCGCCGGATCAAGACTGGCGGCATGAACGACACCCTGCGAATCTTGGAACATCCGCTTGATGGTTTCGCCGAGGTGGTGGCGAACGTACTCGGTCAGCACGTCGGTATTCTTGGTTACCTTGACGTACTCGAGCAGTGCCTCCAGAATGGTGGGGAGATCGCGAATGGGGATTTGCTCCCGGAGGAGATTTTGCAAGACCTTTTGCACTGTCCCCAGCGGAAGCGTCTCGGGTGTGATTTCTTCGACCAATGCCGGATAGTCTTTCTTGATCGCTTCGATGAGCTGGCGCACATCCTGGCGCGTGAGCAATTTATCAGCGTGCCGGCGAAGAAGCTCCGATAGGTGCGTTGCCAGCACGGTTGCCGGTTCAACGACGGTAAAGCCCGATAGCTCGGCATTTTCGCGCTCGTGCAGCGG